>DIDD01000028.1 GCA_002417965.1 Veillonellaceae bacterium UBA5809 | reverse complement strand
CTTTTTTGCTGTCAGTCTTTGGTGATGATACTTTAAATTCATAAAAACAGGAAATCGATGGGAGCAGTCGAAAAAGATGTGGAAATATTATATAATAAGCAGAGTCAATATAAAAAAGAAAATACAAGCAGTCAAGAGGAGGAACAGAAATGTTCAAAAAATTTGAAATGGACCTGGCAGGCCGTCCGCTCATCATAGAAACCGGTAAAATGGCGAAACAGGCCAGCGGTGCCGTCTTGGTCAGATATGGAGATACAGTTGTTCTGGTTACAGCAACGGGAAGCAAAACGCCCCGGGAAGGGGCCGATTTCTTTCCGCTGACCGTAGACTATGAAGAAAAAATGTATGCCGTAGGAAAAATCCCGGGCGGATTTATCCGGAGAGAAGGGCGCCCGGGTCAGTCAGCCATTCTCAATGCGAGACTGATTGACCGCCCGATACGTCCCCTGTTTGATAAAAAGTGCCGCAATGATGTCCATGTGGTAGCGACAGTTTTGTCTGTGGATTATGATAATGCACCGGAATTATGCGGCATGCTCGGTGCTTCGGCAGCGCTTGCTGTTTCTGATATTCCATGGGACGGTCCCATTGCGGGTGTCCGCGTAGGCTGTCTGGACGGGCAGTACGTGATCAATCCCACGCAGGAACAGCTGGACCATTCATCTATGAACATTACCATTGCCGGATCTGCTACAGCGATTCTCATGGTTGAGGGAGGGGCACAGCAGGTTCCTGAGGAACAGGTGCTGGATGCCATTATGTTTGGGCATGAAGCCATTCGTAAAATTGTGGAATTTCAAAATCAGATCATCCAAGAAGTGGGAAAGCCGAAATGGCAGATGGAAAAGCATGAAACACCGGCAGATATTGAGTCGGCTATCCGTGAGTATGCAGAAGGTCCCATGAAAGAAGCCATTTTCAACCCTGATAAACTGACAAGAGAAGTCCATATGGCAGAAGTCAGAAAAGAAGCAGAAGATCATTTCAAAGAAATTTACCCTGATCACGCAGCTGACGTAGTGGCATCACTTGACGATCTGACAAAACAGATCGTCCGGCACATGATTTCAGTAGATAAAATCAGACCGGACGGACGTGAACTGGATGAAATACGTCCCATCACCTGTGAAGTCGGACTGCTTCCGAGGGCCCATGGATCGGCTCTGTTTACCCGGGGACAAACACAGGCTCTGACGGTAACAACACTGGCGCCCCTTTCTGACAATCAAATTATTGATGATCTGACGCCTGTGACTGAAAAACGGTATATACACCAGTATAATTTTCCTTCATACAGTGTAGGAGAAACAAAGAGTTCCAGAGGTCCCGGACGGCGTGAAATTGGCCATGGGGCACTGGCAGAACGGGCTCTTGTGCCGGTGATTCCTTCTGTTGATGAATTCCCGTACGTGATCCGTGTAGTTTCAGAAATATTGGAATCCAACGGATCTTCCTCCATGGCCTCCGTATGCGGAAGCACCATGTCGCTTTTAAATGCAGGCGTACCGATTCATGCACCGGTTGCCGGCATTGCCATGGGACTTGTTCAGGAAGGCGAACATTTTACCATTCTTACGGATATTCAGGGGATGGAGGATGCACTGGGAGATATGGACTTCAAGGTGGCCGGGACATCCAAGGGCGTCACGGCGATTCAGATGGATATTAAAATACATGGCCTTTCCAGAGACATCCTGCTGGCAGCACTGCAGCAGGCAAGAAAGGGGAGACTGTTTATCCTTGGAAAAATTGCAGCCTGCATTGACAAGCCGGCAGATCATCTTTCCCTTTATGCTCCGAAAATTACGGTCATGACTATCCCTGTGGATAAAATCCGTGATGTTATTGGAAGCGGCGGAAAGACAATCAATAAAATTATCAGTCAGACCGGTGTCAAAATGGATGTGGAAGAAGACGGACATATTTATATTTCCTCGGCGGATGAAAATGCGGCGGCAGCAGCCAGGAAAATGGTGGAAAACCTGACACATGAAGTAAAACCGGGAGAAAAATACCTGGGACGTGTCACACGGCTGATGAAATTCGGCGCTTTTGTGGAAATTCTTCCGGGCAAAGAAGGGCTGGTTCATATTTCACAGTTGGCTCTGCAGCATGTAGATAAGCCTGAGGATGTTGTTCATGAAGGGGACGAAATCATGGTGAAAGTGACCGAGATTGATGATAAAGGGAGGATCAATCTGTCTCGGAAAGCACTCTTAATGGAGAAAAAACAATGACGGAACATGTGCTTCGCGGATTTGAAGTCATCAGTGCCTACGAGGACAAGGATATCCATATCCCTGAGAGAAAGACCATAGAAAGTGCCGGATACGATATAGAAAGTGCGGAAGATGTCATTCTCCTTCCCCGTCAGGTGACAGTGATTCCCACAGGACTGAAAGCTTTTATGGGAGCTGATGAGTATTTGGCCGTTCATATCCGTTCGGGAATATCTATAAAAAAGGCACTTATGCTGGTCAACGGCACCGGTATTATTGATGCCGATTATTATAATAACGAAGATAATGAAGGACATATTCTGGTGGCTTTTTACAATTTATCCGGAGAATCTGTAACCATTCACCGGGGAGACCGGATTGCACAGGGAATTTTCTGTCCTTATCTGGTAAGCAGTGATGACCGGGCCAACGGAGTACGGACCGGAGGTATAGGAAGCACAGGCGTATAATATGACCTTGAAAAAAGAGAAAATGCTTCACAGAAAAACTGTTTACGAAGGGAAAATGCTCCATGTCTATTACGATGATGTGGAAATCGGAGGACGCCGCGCATGGCGTGAAGTAGTGCTTCATCCTGGAGCAGCTGCGGTGATTCCCATAACGGAGGACGGACAGATTCTTTTTGTCCGTCAGTACCGTTATGCCGTAGAAAAGTCACTCCTGGAAATTCCTGCGGGAAAAATGGATGCAGGGGAGACCGCCGAAGAATGTGCTTCCCGGGAATTGACGGAAGAAACCGGATACCGCGCAGGGCGTCTGGTTCATCTGGGCGATACACTGACCAGTCCCGGATTCTGCAATGAAGTGATTCATCTGTATCTGGCGGATCATCTGATTCCGGCTCATCAGCATCTTGATCCTGACGAATATCTTGATGTTGTTGCAGTGCCGCTGGATACGGCATGGCAGCATATCCGCCAGGGAATGATTCAGGATGCCAAAACACTGGCGGCTTTTGCGATAGCAGGAGAGCGGATCCGTCCGGCTCTGGATTAAGGGAAAAACGTGGGGGAAGATACTTTCCGTCACGTTTTTTTCATAATATAAGAAAGGAGATTGATAGTAAGATGAATCCTGTCAGAATTATTGAAAAAAAACGTGACGGAAAGACATTGAACCCCAAAGAAATTCAATGGATGATTCAACAATACGATGAAGGTTCTATTCCGGACTACCAAATGGCGGCTCTCCTCATGGCCATCTATTATCAAGGCATGAATGATGAGGAAATATGGACTATGACCTGCGCCATGGCGGCATCAGGAGACACCATTGATCTTTCTTCGGTGCCGGGTATAAAAGTCGACAAACATTCTACGGGCGGTGTCGGCGATACGGTAACACTGGCGGCACTGCCGCTGGCAGCTGCAGCGGGAGTGCCTATTTTGAAAATGTCAGGACGCGCCTTGGGCATTACAGGAGGCACAGCAGATAAATTAGAATCCATTCCGGGATACCGCACGGCACTGCCGGAGGATCAAATGATCCGTCAGGTGCAGCAGTGCCGGCTGGCTATGGTAACGCAGAGCAGCAGACTGGCGCCGGCGGACGGGCAGATTTATAGCCTGAGAGATGCTACAGCGACTGTTGAATCAATTCCCCTGATCGCTGCATCAATTATGAGTAAAAAAATAGTATCCGGCTCAGAGGCGCTGATATTGGATGTAAAATGCGGGCGCGGTGCCTTTATGAAAGATGTGAGGCAGGCGGAGGAACTGGCACGGATCCTGAGACGGATAGGCAACCTGGCAGGACTTCCGACAACGGTTTTTCTTACAGATATGACGGTCCCTCTCGGACAGGCCATAGGAAACAGTGTGGAAGTTGATGAGGCAGTGGAAGTTCTGCGGGGCCGGGGAAGCTGCCGGCTGCGCTCACTTTGCATCATCCTAGCCGGAGCGATGATAAAAGCGGGGGGAGTTGCTTCATCACAGGCGGAGGGGGAGGAAAAAGCAAAAAATGGAATCACCAGCGGATCAGGACTGGAGCAGTTCAAACAGTGCATAGAGGCACAGGGCGGTGATACGCAGTGGATAGATAAAGGGCAACTGACGCCTAAAACAAGATGTGTCACGGTCTATGCACAGAAAAGCGGATATATTACTGATATAGATCCGGTTATTCTGGCAGAAACAGTGATTAGAATGGGAGGGGGAAGGATGAAAAAAGGAGATCCCATTGATCATTTTGTCGGTCTTCGGCTTAAACAGGATATGGGAACTTTCGTCCATACAGGGGATCCCCTGCTGAATCTGTATATGCCGCAGGGAGGGGACTGGAAATCCATTGAGTCACAGGCGGAATCAGCCGTTCGCATGGGTGAAAACCCCCGCTCCCTGCCTCTTATTTATAAAATGTGGGAATCAGACAATAACGACTTGGAAAATCAAGACTTTCGTACTATAATAAAATAAAACATTTTAGGCAGAGAGGCCGGGCATGAATACCCGGCCTCTTATTTTTTTGAAAGGAAAGATAAAATGAAAATAAGAAAACTGGCATGGATGACTGCATTTTGTATAGGAACAGTATTTTTTCTCAGCGGATGCGGTATGGAACAGAGTCCGTCAAAAATATCAGCTCCGGCATCAGGTGAACAAACGTATATTATTGGAACAGCGGGAACGGTGCCGAAATGGTCAGAGACATCTGATAAAGGGGGTGTTCAGGGTTTTGATATTGATGTTTTTCAGGAAATAGCTAAAAGGAACCAATGGAAAATTGAATGGCGGGTAGCAGAACCTCAGGCATTGTGGGGAATGCTTGACAATGACCAGATACTGACTATTGCCAGTGATACAACCAAAAATGCACAACGGGAACAAAAATATAATTTTTCGGACAATTATGCTTATGGCGGCTATCTTTTTATGACTAAACCCGATTATCCCGCACAGGATGACGGTATTCTTTCCTTTAAAAATAAAAAAATAGCTGTTGAGGCCAATACCAACATGAGACTGGCCCTGGAACAGCAGGCTGCAGATAAAGATATTCCGCTGGAATATCTTTATCTGGACAATCAGGCAGCTGCCCTGATGGCTGTAGTCAATGGGCAGGCAGACGCAGCCTATGTCAGCCGGTCTGCCGGGTATATTGCCATACAGTCTCTTAAAATGAACCTGGCAGCCCATGATGCCAAATACCGCCATAATCCGATTTGCTATGCTTTTAAGAAGACGCCTGCATCTGATCAGGCCCGGGAAAAGGTGAATGCGGCACTTAACAGTATGAGGCAGGACGGCACACTGAAAAGTTTATCAGAAAAATGGTTTGGTACAGATTTCACCTATCTTCCTGACGAGTCATAAAAAATAAATTTTGATATTTTTCAGATGGGCAGGATTTTCCGGTAATATCCTGCCCGTTTTTATTTTGACTGTTTTAGGCTCATTAGGACAAGAAAATAATTAAAAAATGCTGTGCTTTGGATAGTGACAATTTCTCTTTTTTATCGTACTATGAAATTATCAGATTTGTTCATCATCTTTTGGGAAGGGAGAAAACAGTGTATGAAGCATTTCTTTTTCTGTCTGGTACTGTTTCTTTGTACTTTGTTTGCTCCATCATACAGCATGAATGCCCAGGGAGAAATCATATCAGCCTCAGTAAAGGGAGAAATTGACCGGATTTCTGTCTTTTATGTCAATCAGGTGTTTCAGGAAGCAGAACAACAAAAAGCATCGGCTGTTTTACTCAGTCTGGATACACCCGGAGGAGATGCAGCGGCGGCCATGCAGATCCGGGATATACTGCTGGAGTCTCCACGGCCCGTTATCGTTTACATATCTTCCCGCGCATGGTCGGCCGGCGCTCTTATTGCCCTGGCAGGAACAGAAATTTATATGGCACCGGGATCGAGTATAGGCGCCGCTGAACCGATCCCTGCTACAGAAAAAAATATTTCAGCTATAAGATCTGAACTTAGAAGCACTGCCGAATATAGAAAAAGGAACGGAGATCTGGCGGCTGCCATGGCAGATGCTTCCCTGGGCTATTCTCCCTATGCAGAGAAGGGACAGATTGTTACACTGACGGACCGACAGGCACAGGAAACAGGTCTGTCGGCGGGATCCGCTTCCACGGAAAGGGAAGCCCTCTCCGGGGCGGGCCTTGCAGATCATCCGGTGGTTCCGGTTAAAGACAGTTTTTTATTGACGGCGCTGAGAATTTTGAATCACCCTGTTACGGAGGCAGTTCTGGCTGCGGTTATTCTTATTGCCGTTCTTGCAGAAATTAAGACGGCTGGTTTTTCCGGAGGAGGTCTTCTGGCTGTTTTGGCCGGGATCCTTTTGATCGGGGGTCAATGGTATTTGGGCGAATCCAGTATGGTAGAAGCAGTCCTTTACTTTGGGGGAATGGCTCTCATTTTTTTGGATCTTCTTCTATTGGGTACCGGCGTGGCAGCGGCGGCTGGTGTTATAGCACTGGCGGCAGGGCTGTATTTTACATTTGGGGGCAATGCATCAGCGCTCATGATTGTTTCATCGGGACTGCTGGCGGGTGCTGTGGGATTTTATTTTCTGGCACAATATCTTCCGGAGAGCAGGATTTGGAAAAAAATCCGCCTTGCGGACCAGCTTACATCTGACAGGGGATATGTTTCCAACGCTCAGGATTTATCATCTTACCTCCAGGCGGAAGGGTATGCCCGGTCAGTGCTCCGCCCGGCAGGAACAGCCGTGATTCATGACCGGATGGTAGATGTAGTCACGGAGGGGGAATTTGTGAATCCCGGCACGCCGGTGAAGGTTGTCAAGATTACGGGAGGGCACATAGTTGTCCGTCCCATTCAAAAATAGGGGGTTTTTATGGACTTAGTATTTCCCATTTTCATTTTAATTATTATTTTTGCCGCTCTTTCGCTGCTGCTTCATTTTGTACCCATCGGGCTCTGGCTTTCAGCATTGGCGGCCGGTGTGAGAATTTCCCTTTTTACATTGGTCGGCATGAGAATCAGACGTGTCCCGCCGCAGATGATCGTTCTTCCTCTGATCAAGGGACGCAAAGCGGGACTTCCCGTCAATGTAAATCAGCTTGAAGCCCATTATCTGGCAGGCGGAAATGTGGACAATGTAGTGGATGCTCTGATTGCAGCGCACAGGGCGCAGATTGACCTTGGATTCGAACAGGCGGCAGCCATTGATCTGGCAGGGCGGAATGTATTGGAAGCCGTACAGATGAGTGTGAATCCCAAGGTCATTGAAACGCCGATTATATCAGCTGTTGCCAAAAATGGAATTGAATTAAAAGTAAGAGCCCGTGTTACAGTCCGTGCCAACATAGACCGCCTTGTAGGCGGTGCAGGAGAAGCAACAATTATAGCCCGTGTGGGGGAAGGAATTGTTACTACTGTAGGATCTTCTGAGCATCATACCAATGTACTGGAAAACCCTGATCATATCTCCAGGACAGTTTTGGAAAAAGGTCTTGATTCAGGAACTGCTTTTGAAATTCTTTCCATTGATATAGCTGATGTGGATGTGGGAAGAAATATAGGGGCCCAGCTGCAGACCGACCAGGCTGAGGCGGATAAGCAGATTGCCCAGGCCCGGGCAGAAGAAAGAAGAGCCATGGCTGTGGCTAAAGAACAAGAAATGAGGGCCTATACACAGGAAATGCAGGCACGTGTTGTGGAGGCACAGGCAGAAGTGCCGCGGGCTATGGCAGAAGCATTAAAATCAGGCAATATGGGAGTTATGGATTATTATCACATGCAGAATATTTCCGCAGATACAGATATGAGAAGAACCATTGCGGGATCTCCCGAGGGAGATGCTGAGCAGGAGAGAAAGTAGGAGGCATGATGGACATACAGACAGGAGTCCTGCTGGCGGTCTGGCTGGCAGCCATTCTGCTTTTCTCCAGAAAAGGCAGAACTTCAAAGAAAGGCCAGACGGAAGAACAGAATCACACACAGGTTGAAACAAATCAGAAAAATGACACGGAACCGTTTGACTATGGTCATTTCCGTGATAAACTCAGACGTTCCTGGGGACTTGATCAGGCCAGTTCTGAAATGAATAAAGAACTTTCTCAAGAAGAGTCGGAACAGGCGGTCCCCAAAAAAACAGATGCAGTTCCGGGAGACCGTCCTCTTTCCGGATTTTCGGGAAAAATCGGAAAAAGCAGAGAACAGATCTATGCGGAAAACAGGCAGCAACGGATAAAAACAGAAACAAGAGAAAACAGAAGGCCGTCTGCAAAAGCAGAAAATCTGAAGACTGTCAGGACCGCAGTATCAGCTGGAGAATTCAGGAAATGGATTATTTATGATGCTGTATTCGGGGCTCCCCGGGGTGCGGCTCCTATGAAAATGCCTTCTCAGAGAGGGAAAAGAGGGTGAGCCGCCTTTTATATCAGATCTTGGAGATGTTTTATGGAAGATAAACCTTTATGCGGCAGAACAAATATGGTTTTATATAATTCCCGGAGATGGACAATAGCTGTTTCGCTTTTCTATTCCGCTTGTGCGGCCATGGCACTGATCAGTCTGTTTTATGTGCCGGATTTCATATTAAAAGGAGCAGCGGTTGGGATAGCAGCCGGATGCATATGGGGCATTCACCGTATACACCGTCCCGTCTGCATTATCTGTGAAGAAGCTGTTTTCATGGAAACAGTCCGTGGTCCTTCGGCTGAATTTTCAGGATATCCGCAGGGCGGTTTTTATGCATCGGCATCGTACGATGAAATTTTAGGATTTTCTGATGACTGGAAACATATGTATTTAAAAAATCCAGGCCGGGGTGAAATGACTTCTCTGCGGATCCGCTTATCCATGCTGTCCCTGAAAGATAAAGAAAAGCTGAGGGATTATATTGAAAAAAAACAAAGACAGACATGATCTTTTGCCGCAGAAGAATAGGACTGGTGAAATTCAATGAAGTCATTTCATTTTGTGAAGATAAATCCGTCAGGTAATACGACGGGGTTAATTTTGGATGAAACCGCACTGAAAGAAAGAAGTGCTCTGGCGCACCAGATGATGAGTCCGGCTTCACTGGGAGTTGAACAAATTGCTTTTGCCGATTTACCAGGGCCGGAACCCTGTGATTTTTCACTGTCCATGATGGGCGGTGAATTTTGCGGAAATGCCGTACGCTCTGCGGCTGCATGGATGGCCTTTGACAGGCGGCGGTGGCAGCCGGGGAAAGATGAGGGAGAGCCCTTGTCTTATTCGGTTACATGCAGCGGTGCGGATGGAATTTTTTTATGCAGAGTGAAACCCATAGATAAATGCCGGTTTTACGTATCGGCGCCTCTGCCTCTGCCCCAGACGGTGAGAGTGGAAATTATCGAAGGGCGGCACTGGGGATATGTTGAATTTAAAGGAATTACCCATTATATATGTACAGAACCAGTCAACGAAACGGACCGGTTTTGTATAGTTAAAAACATGATTCATAAAATTGGGGATCGGTCACAGGCGGCCGGAATTCTTTTTTGGGACAGAGTCAATCTGGATCCCTGGGTATATGTGGCCCAAACAGATACGCTTTGCCGTGAAACAAGCTGCGGAAGCGGTTCTGCGGCTGTGGGCGTATGGACGGCCAGAAGTTCTGAAAAGAAAAAACTGGAAATTCCGGTTCATCAGAAAGGCGGACTGATTCAGGTTTCTTACTTCTGTGAAAACCGGAAGGAGCACATCTCCATCAGCGGTGAAGTCAGGATAGAAGCTGAAGGAATCGTTTATTTAGAATAACAGGAGGAACCCATGGACTTTTTTGAGACGCTTCAAAAACGGTATTCATCAAGACAATATACAGCTCAGCCGGTAGAATCTGAAAAAATAGAAAAACTGCTGGAGGCGGCACAGAGGGCTCCGGCCGGCATGCATCATTACCAGGACTACGGACTGACGGTCATATCTGACAGAAAGACGCTGGATACACTGTGCAGCGAATATCAGAAAGTTACAGATTCAGTGCGTGACCCTTTATATAAAGCTCCGCTTCTGATTGTCATATCGGCAGGACCGGGGGCAAGAAGGGATACGTTTCAATATGACGCAGGATGCATGATGGAAAATATGCATCTGACAGCCGTATCACTGGGATTGGGCTCTGTTTTTATACGAGGGATGTTCCGAAGTCTTGAATCAGATTCCCAGGCACAGAAAATGCTGCAGGTTCCTGCTGACTGGAAAGCTCTCTGCGGACTGGCGGCAGGATATGATCCGGCCATGTCCAATCATCCCGCAGTTTTTCATTCACTTCCTGTTCACCGCATTGAATAAATTTACTTTAAGAATGGAATTTTATCCGGACAATCTTTTTCTTTATTTAATTCAAGTAAATAGAGTGTTGATTTCTGGAATAAGGGTATGATACCATAGGGACAACACAGACAGGTGAATTATTTCTTGGGGTGATATGGCATGGCAACTAAAATCAATGTAGAAATTATTAATGAATTAGGAGATCTTTCCGTAGGATCCAATGGATGGAGGAAACAGCTCACTTATACCAGCTGGAACGGACGGGAACCGAAATTTGATCTTCGGTCATGGGATGCAGATCATATGTCTATGACAAAGGGACTGACTCTGACAAAAGAAGAACTGGTCAATCTCCGGGATATTCTGGATAAACTTGATTTTGATCAATTTGAGTAATCAAAAAGCTCTCCGGGAGGAGGGCTTTTTTTGAAAGAAGGGGAAACAGTGGGCAGCAGTGACGGCGGTTCTGAGTCATCGAGGAATAGGAGCAGCGTACAGGGGAAAAGGCTCAAACAATGCTTTGGTTTCTGTGCTGTTGGAGTTCTGACAGATCTTCTTTTAGGGGGATTTAAAATTTTTATGGGATGGGAGAGCGGTTCCATCTCAGTTATTGGTGACGGCTTCAATAATATGACAGATGCAGGGTCTGTATTTCTTTTGATGCTTACTTTTTACTTTGCATCCAGGCCTTCAGACAGAGAACATCCATTCGGACACGGCAGAATGGAGTATTTAAATTCTACACTAATGGGTACAGCAGTTGTTTATGTAGGCGTATCACTTCTCCGGGAATCCGCAGAAAAGATCTTTCATCCCCAGCCGGTTCTTTTTAGTATGGAACTGATGATTTTACTTGTTACAGCCATTGCAGGGAAATTATTTCTGGCATGGCTGTACCGGACAGCAGATGAAGCCGTAGGATCGAAAGCCTTTCGGGCATACAGTGCAGATTCACTGGCTGATGTAGCAGCTACAGGGGGAGTTCTCATGTCACTGCTGGCCGAAAAATTCTGGGGATGGACTGTTGACGGATGGGCGGGAGCTGCTGTATCCTTTGTGGTGCTTTATGCGGGATATGAAATTCTCAAGTCAGCTGTCAATGCACTTATTGGTGCACCTCCTGATGCCCGTCTGTATCAGGCCATGGAAAAAAAGATCAATTCGTATCCCGGTATTTATGGAGTTCATGATATGATTATTCATGATTATGGACCAGGCAGTCAGTTCGTGTCTGCCCATGCAGAGATGGACAGCCGTATGAGTCTTGTTGAAAGTCATCAGCTGGCAGACCGCATTATGCAGGATATGCTTCATGACTTCCACGCGCAGACCGTCATTCATGTGGATCCAAGAGCGGTCGATAATCCGAGAGAACCGAAATATAGGAAAGACCTGGAAACGGCGATTATCCAGTCTGGACTGCCGGTTACTTTTCATGACTTTTTTACGGCGGAGAAAAGAGACGGAATTCATTTGTCCTTTGAATTGGGGCTGGAACGGGAGTGTCCGCTCTCAGACCGGGAAATATACGATAAAATCGACAGTGAAATGAAAAAATTAAATCCAAACTATGTGACAGAACTTTTGGTGGACAGAAATTTTATCAGCGGACAGAGATATGGAGGGATTTCCACTGCCAAGAAATAACTGAAAAAACAGGTTTTTCCTGCAAAATAAGCATAAAATCGGAAGTACTTTTCATGACAGAAATCCAAATTTGTGATAAAATAAATCAGACTATAGTTTTGTTATTACAGAGAAACAGATTGAAAAGACAGAATATATTTTGGTATGGTAAAAGGCCGAATCCTAAGGGAACGGGGGATCCATATGATTGGGGGAGAACGAAAGAGGCTGATGCTCACAGCCTATCCCGTCAGCTAACTCCGCAGGCCGAAAGGAGCTTTTATGACCAGAATGAAAGTAACATGCCTTATGGCTGGATTCCTTATTGTGGGATGTCTGAGTACGGTTCATGCGGCCTTTTCCGTAGGGGACAGGGGCGCGTCAGTAACGGAAATTCAAAAACAGCTGTCCCGGTCCGGGATTCGTGTAGAGGCTGATGGATATTACGGCAGGCAGACACAGCAGGCTATTAAGACTTTTCAAAAAAGGCACCGTTTGGCAGCTGACGGCGTGGTCGGGCCTGCTACCTATAAGGCGCTGACAGGCAAAGACATGCCCCGCAGTGCGGCCTATCCGGCAGGGGGGGCATCAGGGGCCAGAGCGTATGGAGGTGTTATATCTCCGGATGCGGAGAAGATCATGACAGAGGCCCGTAAATATCTGGGAACACCGTACCGTTTCGGCGGTGTGGCACCGGATGGCTTTGACTGTTCCGGATTTATCCGCTTTGTCTATGCGCGGGGCGGAATTGCCCTTCCGCGCTCAGCAGATGAACAATATAACGTAGGGAAAAATGTATCAATGGATTCTTTAAAGCCTGGAGATCTTGTTTTCTTTTCCACCTATGAAAAAGGTGTTTCCCATTCGGGTATTTATGTGGGAAACGGATCATTTATCAGTGCTACGACAAGCCGGGGAGTGGCTGTGGCGGATTTGATGCATGGCTATTGGCGGGAACATTACGTAGGAGCCAAACGGATTCTGTAATACAATCAGGAGGCGTGAGCCTCCTTCCTTTTTATTAGACAGCAGCCCTGCGGCATACAGGAGGAATTTTCATGATGAATTTAGAACGCCGTTTTGTATGGGATGTGTTGGAATCCCATGTGAAGGAAGATCATCTTAGGAGACATTGCCTGACAGTGGAAATCGCACTTCGTGCCTATGCACGGAAGTGGGGTCAGGATGAAAACTATTGGGGCGCAGTGGGGGCCCTTCATGATGTGGATTTTGAAAAATATCCGGAGGAACATCTGAAACATACCGGGGAATTCCTTTCTCCGGCGGGTTACGATAAAGAATTTATAAGGCATATACTTTCTCATGACAGAGCCTATCCTTCTGAAAAGAGGGATCTGCTGGACCGTACGCTTCTTGCCTGTGATGAAACACCGGGATTTGTGCTGGCATGCTGTCTTGTCCGGCCGGGGAAAAGCCTTCAGGATATGCAGGCCAAATCAATTATGAAGAAAATGAAAGATAAAGCTTTTGCACGGGGATGTGACCGGGAATTTTTGACTTCTTCTGCAGAAGCGCTGGGAGTGCCTTTTAAAGAGCATGCAGATTTCATCCGCGTAGCTCTGGCAGAGGCCCTGCAGGATCAGCGCTTTTTCAATATTCATCTGATTACGGATGAAGGTGTTATGCCATGAGAATTGCCATGATTCAGATGGATATAGCTGCCGGAGAAAAAGAACGGAACATACAGCATGGCATTGATTTAATGGAACGGGCGGCGGGATCCGCTGATGTTCTTGTGCTTCCTGAAATGTGGACGACGGGCTATGATTTCAGGCATCTGGATGAACAGGTCACAAGACCGGGGGACGACCTGATGCAGCGTCTGTCCTCGTTTGCCCGTTATCATGGGATTACACTGATCCCAGGGTCCCTGCCCATGAGTTTTGAGGACGGAATATATAATACAGCTATGATCATAGGTCCCGACGGGCGCCAGAAGGCCTGCTACAAAAAAGTGCACCTGTTTTCCCATCTGATTGAGTCACGGCTAATGAAGGCCGGATCGGAAAGTGTATGTACACCGATCCGGGGCGTGGAAACAGGTTTGGCCATCTGCTATGATCTCCGTTTTCCCGAATTGTTCAGGACACTGACGCACCATGGAGCTACGCTGATTATTCTTCCGGCTTCATGGCCTATGGAAAGAATTTACCACTGGGTTATTCTGAATCAGGCAAGAGCGATTGAAAATGAAATATTCATGTGTTCTGTCAATGCAGTTGGAATGTACCGGGGAGTGCACTTATACGGAAATTCCATGTTTGTATCTCCGAACGGAACCATTCTTGTCCACGGTGATGAGAAGGAAAATATTTACTATGCCGACTATGACGGCGATGATGTACAGCGGCAAAGAACCGATCTGGCGGTTTGGTCAGATTTTCGGGAAAATATACCTGTTATGAAATGATTTGCACCGGCTACAGGCCTCATATATAATAGAAATACATGAAGGGCACTCATCGAAGGAGGAATATGATGAAGGGTAATGATATACGGCAGGCTTATCTGTCTTTTTTTGAATCAAAGGGTCATTTGAAGCTGGACAGTTTTCCGCTGATTCCAAAGGATGATCCGAGCCTGCTTTTAATCGGAGCGGGGATGGCTCCGTTAAAACCGTTTTTTACGGGAAAGGTAGAACCGCCGAGGCACCGTGTAACCACATGCCAGAAATGTATCCGTACCGGTGATATAGAAAATGTAGGACATACAGC
Organism: Veillonellaceae bacterium UBA5809; assembly: GCA_002417965.1. Lineage (GTDB taxonomy): Bacteria > Bacillota > Negativicutes > Veillonellales > Dialisteraceae > UBA5809. The sequence goes on along the minus strand of DIDD01000028.1, from coordinate 4,434 downwards.
CAGACATCATACTTTTTTTGAAATGCTCGGAAATTTTTCTTTCGGTGATTATTTTAAAAAGGAAGCCATTTCATGGGCCTGGGAATTCTTGACTGAAGTTCTCCATATGGAACCGGAAAAACTTTATGTGACTGTTTATCCGAAAGACCAGGAGGCCTATGATTACTGGCACAAAATGATCGGTATTCCGGAAGAGCGGATTTATCGTCTGGAAGATAATTTCTGGGAGATCGGGGAGGGACCGTGCGGTCCGGATTCAGAGATTTTTTATGACCAGGGGGAAAGCTTTGGAACTGGTCCTGAAAACCAGATGGGGGGAGACGGAGACCGTTTTCTGGAAATATGGAATTTAGTATTCAGCCAGTTTGACCGCCAGAAAGACGGTTCTTATCTGCCTCTTGCCAAAAAGAATATTGATACGGGAGCCGGACTGGAGCGTCTGGCGGCGGTTCTTCAGAAAAAGAAAAATAATTTTGAGACTGATCTGTTTTTTCCGATTATAGAAAGAGCCGAAAATCTGTCAGGAATATCCTATGGCAGCAGTGCCCAAAATGACGTTGCGCTGAAAGTCATTTCCGATCATGCACGGGCCGTTACAAACCTGATTGCAGACGGCATTCTTCCTTCCAATGAAGGAAGGGGATATGTGCTCCGCAGAATTCTCCGCCGTGCAGTCCGGTTTGGAAGACTGCTCGGGATTCAGCAGGCTTTTATGGGACAGATGACAGATGAAGTGATACACATGATGGCTCCTGCCTACCCGGATTTGTCGGAGAAGCAGGATTATATAAAAAAAGTAATTTCAACCGAGGAAAAAAGATTTCAGTCCACTTTGCGCGCGGGCAGTGATCTTTTGTCGGATATGATTGAGCAGGCGCGTTCGGTCAAAGAAAATGTGCTGACAGGTGACAGTGTATTTAAATTATATGATACCTATGGTTTTCCCTGGGAACTGACAGAAGAAATTGCAAAAGAAAACAGCATGGATATTGACCGCCGGGGATTTAAGGCTGCCATGGAAGAGCAGCGGGACCGTGCAAGAAAAGCGCGTGCCAGAGCATCTCTGAAAGTGGCCACACCTGACACAACTGGAATTTCTTCAGATACACTGACAGAAGAAGATTCCGACGGTGACACCCGCATTCTGCTGCTGGGGGAAAATGGAAAACCTGTTAAGGAAGCGGCAGACGGCAGTGAGGTAACAGTGATTCTTCAGAATACACCTTTTCATGCGGAAGGAGGCGGACAGGTCGGAGATACGGGACATTTGATCGGTCCTGCCGGTGTTCTGGACGTGAGGGATGCCTATCACCTTCCTGACGGCATTCCTTATCTGGCAGGCACAGTCCGTGAAGGGGTGATTGCCAGCGGAGACAAAGTGCATGCTGAAGTTGACCGTGCACGGCGCCATGCGCTGGCGCAGAACCATACGGCGACACATCTTCTGCAGGCTGCATTGAGAAAAATTCTGGGGGCTCAGGTAACGCAGGCCGGATCATTGGTTCTTCCCGACAGACTCCGCTTTGACTTTACCTGGCCGGAACCAGTGTCACAAAAACAGCTTGATTCAGTGGAAAAACTGGTCAATGAGAAAATCTGGCAGGGCCTTCCTGTACAAATTGATGAAATGACGCTGGAAGAGGCAAAAAAAATAGGAGCCATGGCTCTGTTCGGCGAAAAGTACGGCCATCGTGTCAGAGTGGTCAGGGCAGGAGATTTCAGCATTGAACTATGCGGAGGATCCCACGTCGGAAACACGGGGGAAATCGGAATATTCCGCATTCTTGGAGAAGGTGGAATCGGTTCCGGAGTCCGCCGCATTGAAGCCATGACAGGTCAGTCTGCTTATGACAGAATGAAAAATGAACAGCATATTTTGATCCGTGCCGGAGCACTTCTGAAAACAGATCCTGTGGAACTGGAAGAAAAAATTTCCAAGCTCATAGCTCTCAGCAATGAACAGGCGCGGGATATAGATCAGATGAAGAGAAAAGCCGCGGGAGACCAGATTGAAGAAATTCTCAAGATGGCCTGTGAGAAAAATGGAATTTCATATTTTGCCGCTTCAGTCACAGCAGACACGATGGATGAATTGAGGAAAACGGCCGATCTGGTAAAAAACCGTCTGTCATCCTATGCATTCCTTTTGGGGACAGCTGTCAACGGCAAGGTGTACCTGGTGGCGATGGCATCCCCGGATGCTGTGAAAAAGGGAGCCCATATGGGGCAGCTTATCTCTGCGGCGGCCTCCCTGTGCGGCGGAGGCGGCGGAGGAAGGCCGGATATGGCGCAGGCCGGCGGACACCGTGCGGAAAAGCTCGAAGAAGCGCTTCATACGGGAGCAGAGCGTATTGCGGAAATGCTTGGATAAGGAGGGATTATTATGTCAGTGTCAGATGAAACCATATTATTTGGCAAGGAGATTGATGAAGGTGAAAATACAAAAGCGTCCCTTGTTTTAAAAGATGTATATATGGCGCTGAAAGAAGCCGGACATAATCCGACAGTTCAGCTGGTCGGATATCTGCTTTCAGGCGAACCCACTTATATAACCAGTCTTCATGATGCAAGGAAGACAATCTCCAGTATAGAACGGGATGAACTGGTAGAGGAACTGGTGCGGTATTATATTAAGCACAAGGGGCTGTAATTCATGAGAATCATGGGGCTTGATGTGGGATCCCAGACCATCGGCATTGCCGTGAGTGATCCGTTCTACTGGACGGCTCAGGGAGTGGAAACCATAAGGCACAGTACAAGGGAAAAAGATTTTGTACGCCTGAAACAGCTGACTGTCCAGTACGAAGTAGAACGTTTTGTTGTGGGACTGCCTTTAAATATGGACGGTTCAAAGGGGACGCGCGCTCTTTTGACGGAACAGTTTGCCGAAGAGCTTCATCAGGCATTTCCAGATATACCGGTTTCATTCTGGGATGAGAGGCTGACTACCGTCATGGCGCAGAAAGAATTGATTGCAGCGGATGTAAGCCGAAAAAAAAGAAAGACGGTCATCGATAAAATGGCCGCTGTCGCTATTTTACAGGGATATTTGGACCATCGGTCCCAAGAAAAGAAAGGATAATGATCCATGACAGAAAAAGAAATGACGCCAGAAGAACCGGTCATTGTTACCATAGAAGGACCGGACGGATCAGAAGCGGATTATGCAGAGGCCCAGGTGCTGACTTATGAAGACAGGCAGTTTGCCGTGCTTGTGGAAGTATGCGACCCTGAAGAGGAAGAACCGGATATTATTCTGGCCCGTATTGATGCCGATGAAAACGGTGAGCCTGTTTATGTGCCTCCTACAGATGATGAATATGACCATGTAGTTGAAATATATGATCATATGTAAATTCAGATCATAGAAATCCGGGTACGGCACACAGCCGTGCCCGGATTTCTTTTTCCGGCAGGAACGCGGCGGCAGAGGAAATATGATACAATAATCAATAGATTTCAATCACTTTTCAGCAGGAGGCAGTATGGGAAAACATTTTCGTTTTGTACATTGTGCGGATCTTCATTTAGGAGCGCCTTTCCGGGGCATACAGTCCGGAGATAAAGGCCCGTGGACCGATGCACTGGAAAAAGCCACATTTCGGGCCTTTGAAAATGTGGTTGACTGGACTGAAGAGATCAGGGCTGACGCATTAATTATTGCGGGAGACGTATACAACAGCAATGAACACAGCCTTTCAGCACAGCTTTCTTTTGCCAGAGAACTCTATCGTCTGGCCCAGGCGGGAATTCCTGTTTTTATGGTTCATGGAAATCATGACCCGGGAGATGCATGGAAGGCAGATATTCCGCTTCCGCCTTCAGTTCACGTGTTTTCATCAGAAGAGGCAGAGTCTTTTCCTCTGATGAAAGATGGAGAACTGGCGGCTACGGTATATGGAATGAGCTATGGAACACAGCACGAAACGGAAAATCTGGCACTTCGGTTTCACAGAAAACAGGAAGACAGCTTTGCTATCGGCGTACTTCATACAGAAATGGGATCCCCGGGGAACCCTTACGCTCCCTGTTCTCTGGAAGACCTGCGCGGAACCGGCATGGACTATTGGGCACTGGGGCATATCCATACACGACGGGTAGCCGGTGAAAAACCCTATATTGTTTATCCGGGCAATACACAGGGACTGGATCCTACAGAAACCGGCCCCAAAGGATGCTACGCCGTGGATGTGGGAACTTACGGAACAGTGACGCTTTCCTTTAAAGAAACTGACGTGGTACGCTGGTTGGATATGAATGTAGAGATCATGGATATACAGATACAGGAGTAACAGGTCAGTAACGTTAACAAATGCCGCGCCGCTTTCCGGGAGCGGACGGTGAAACCCAATGTGCGCAGATTCATAATTACAGGACGGGGGCCTGTTCATCGCATTATTACTTCGCGGGAAGGACAGGAATTTCGTCTGCAGT
>DIDD01000029.1 GCA_002417965.1 Veillonellaceae bacterium UBA5809 | reverse complement strand
ATGCATGGAAGGCAGATATTCCGCTTCCGCCTTCAGTTCACGTGTTTTCATCAGAAGTGGCAGAGTCTTTTCCTCTGATGAAAGATGGAGAACTGGCGGCTACGGTATATGGAATGAGCTATGGAACACAGCACGAAACGGAAAATCTGGCACTTCGGTTTCACAGAAAACAGGAAGACAGCTTTGCTATCGGCGTACTTCATACAGAAATGGGATCCCCGGGGAACCCTTACGCTCCCTGTTCTCTGGAAGACCTGCGCGGAACCGGCATGGACTATTGGGCACTGGGGCATATCCATACAAGACGGGTAGCCGGTGAAAAACCCTATATTGTTTATCCGGGCAATACACAGGGACTGGATCCTACAGAAACCGGCCCCAAAGGATGCTATGCCGTGGATGTGGGAACTTACGGAACAGTGACGCTTTCCTTTAAAGAAACTGACGTGGTACGCTGGCTGGATATGAATGTAGATATTACGGATATACAGAACCAGGATGAGCTGGTCAGGAACATTATGAAACGCCGCGCCTCTTTGCGGGAGCTGACGGGGAAACCGAATCTGGTGAGATTGATATTTACAGGACGGGGGCCTGTTCATCGCATTATTACTTCGCGGGAAGGTCAGGATTTTATTCTTCAGTCATTGAATGCAAAAGAACAATTTCGGCATATATTTTCCTATTTCTTTCAGGTGGAAGACCGGACACTGCCGCTTCTGGATCTGGAAGAAAGAAGCCAGCTTCCGGATATGACAGGGGATTACCTGAGAGCATGCAGAGGCCTTGTTGACCGGACTTCCGATGAGCAGGAAAAGGCTGCAAAGGAAATTTTAGAAAAACGGCCGGAATGGGCACAGTTCGGACGGGAGCTCCCTTATTTTTCCGGAGAAGAACTCATGGAAGTTATGAAAAAAGCTGAGATCAAGGGTGCAGAAATGCTGTCTGAGGGGGATGAAAATGAAGATCACTGATCTCCAAATGGAACATTATGGGATTTACCGTGATGAATCATGGCAGCCGTCGCAAGATCAACTGACTGTGGTGATGGGCGAAAATGAAAGCGGGAAGACCACACTTCTTAATTTTATCAGAGACATGCTTTTCGGCTACCGCCGCGGAGAATGGCGGGACCGGAAGGGAAACATGTCATTTATCAGAGACAACGGGGATGCATACCGGGTCTACCGGGATAATAAAGAGAGCTGGTTTACCAATAAAAGCGGGGAAACATTCCGGGAAGAACTGGGCAGTTTATGGTGGCACGGAATGAACCGCAGCTTATATGAGAAGATATTTGCTGTGGGGCTGGAAGATCTGCAGGGAGCCGGATTTCTTTCTCAAAATGAGGTGAAAAGCCGATTCTTTATGCTTCAGGGCGGAGATGTTCTGGCAGATGTGCAGCGTAAAAACATACAGGAAGCAGAGAAACTTTTCGTTGCTTCTCCGCAGGGAAAAAGGAAGATCAATGATCTTTTAGCGCAGAAACGGTCTGTGGAAGAGAAATTGGCGGTTCTTTCGCAGCAGGAAGAAGATTTTTCTTCTCTTCAGAAAAAACAAAAGCAGCTTGAAAAAGAGACATCTTCTTTGAAACAGCGGATTGAACAGGCGAAAGAGCAGGATAAAACATTAGAAAAAAGACTGGGTGCCTGGGAATATTATAAAAGAGCCCGTGATATAAGGCATAAACTTGATCTGGGAGATCAGGTCAAAATGTTTCCTGCCAATGGGAAAGAACAGTGGAATGATCTGATGGGGCGCATGACGGTTATCCGCGACCAGAAAGAGCAGCTCCAGGCAAAACTTGATCAATATACACCGCGGAGTATGGAAGAAATTATACCCTGGGCATCCAGCGGTAAAAAACTGGAAGAATTATACACCAATTTGGGGCAATGGAGACAGAGCGAGGAAGAAACGGAAGAATTATGCAGACAGATGGAAGAATGGAAAGCTTCTTACCGGATGCTGGGATGCGGGCTTTCTTTCTGGAACAGGCCCCTCGAGCAGGAAGAATGTGGAAATGTATCCTGGGAAAATGGAAGAAAACTGGCACAGTCTGTGATTGTCAGAAATAATGAAATCCATTTCTGGGAAGGCGCTGAGCCCAAGGTGGATGAAACTGATAATCAGGCAGACACTGCAGTGCCTCCTGTTGCTACAGAAGAGCAGTGGAAACAGTTTCAGGCAGCGGCAGATCAGGCAGAAAAGCTCCTTCATGAAAAGACAGAACTCACCCGGCAGCTGGAGCTTTTAAAAAATAAAGAAGATAAACCTTATACATTCTGGTTCTGGGGCGGACTTGCACTGATGGCGGCGGCGGCGGGCGGACTCATTCTCTTTTATATGGCGCTTTCAGGCTATGAAGCGTTATATGCCGGCGGGATCAGTGCTGCACTGTCTCTGCTTGCCTTTTATATGAATTACAGAAGCAGTCATCAGAAAGCCAAACAGATGACGGCCATGGAAAAAGAACTGTTGTCAATTGATGAGGAAAAGACCAGGCTCCAAAACACACTCCAGACTGAAATTCCTGATAATTCCGGGGAAATGGAAAAATTCAGGGCATTTACAGGAAAGATACGGGATGAGTTTTATCAATATCAGGCACAGACGCAGGCTGTTTCCTGGCAGAAAGAGACCATTCAAAGGCAGCAGAATGAGCATAAAGAATGGGAAGAACGGGGAAAGAAACTACATATAGATTTAGAAAATGCTCAAAAATCCTGGATTCATTGGCTGCAGGAACAACACCTTCCGGAAGTCAGGGCGGATGACCTGAGTTCCCTTCAGGAACAGTGGCAGAAAATTTATTCCATGCAGGGGAAGGGGCAGGTTATCTCTGTCCTTTTGGAAAAAGCACAGAAAAAAAGAGCGGAATTTCTGCAGACTGCCGGGGATATTCTTGAGAAAACTGATCATTCACTTCCTGTAACGCCGGACAGTATAGCCTTGATTTATGAGGAGAATAGGAAACGCATGCTGGAATGGCAGTCTATAGCGGAGAAAAACAGACAGCATGAGGGATACCGTAAGGAGATGGACCAGCTTCAGGATCAGTGGCTTGCCTGCCAGAAGGAAATGCAGGCGCTTCTGTCACTGGTCAACGCTAAAAATGCAGACGAATTTGCAGAGCGGGTAACAGCCCATGAGCAGCACGACGAACTAAAAAAAGAATGGGATACAGTGCGGCGGGATATGCGGCTTTATGCAGGCAGTGAACCTGCTTTTCAGGAACTGTGGAAGGCATTGGAAACAGGCCAGTACGAAGAATGGAGTGCAGCCCACCAGCATTACGGAGAAGAAATTGAAAACAATACATCCAAATTGGGAGAGCAGCAGCGTCAGCTTGGCGGAGTGGAAAATGAAATTGTCAGACTGGCAGGAGACCAGACAGTGACGCCGCTGCTTCAGGAACAACAGCGGATTGCTGCGGAACTGAAAGCGGCAGTTACCGAATGGATGATCTGTATTTATACACAGTACTTTCTGTCAGAAGCACAGAAACAGTATGAATCAGGACGAAGGCCCGGAATCATTGAAGAAGCCAGTCATTTTCTTCAGGCCATGACAGACGGCCGCTATACATTGTTTGTCAGTATGGACGGCAAAGAGGTTTCTATTGTTGACGGAGCCCACAACAGAAAAGAGTCAAAGCTCTGGTCATCAGGGACAGGAGACCAGGTATACTTGGCGCTGCGCATGGCGATGGCCTTGTCCTTTGGGCACCAGCTGGAACCGCTTCCTATTGTTCTGGATGATATCTTTGTCCGGTTTGATGAAAAAAGACAGAAAGAGACACTTCGGTTCCTATTTGACCTGGGCAGGCAGCAGCAGATTTTCCTGTTTACCTGCCACAGACAGACTATGAGAATAGCCAGAGAAGTAGGCGGAGAAAAAGGGACAGGAGAATTTATTATGCTTCAGTCGGGACATATTGTAAAAGAGCCCGTACAGCAGGAGGCGTTATAATGGAAACGGCAGATATTCATGAAATTTCCTCTGAAGCAGCGCAAAAAGAATGGGAAAAAGGAATTCCCATTCTCGATGTGAGGAATCATGATGAATTTAAGGAAGAGCATATACCCGGAGCCCTGCTGGTTCCGCTTTCCGAACTGGAGGACCGGATTCATGAAATTCCCCCGTCGGGGAAATTTCTGATTATATGCCGAAGCGGCAGAAGAAGCGCAGCTGCATGTAGCCTGCTTCAGAAGCGGGGGAAAACAGGCCTGTACAGTGTAAAAGGCGGCATGGAGTCATGGAAGGGGCCTGTGGTCCGCAGATAATCATCGTCTTCTTTAGATCAATTCCCGGAACAGAGGAATCTTTTTTATAAAATATACCACAACGATACCGAGGGAGAAGGCCAGTGTGATCCATAAAACAGCTGCGGTCAAAGGCCATCCGCTTAAAAGAGAAAGAATGTGCCGGTGAAAAATCCCCATGGTACTGTGCCGGAGAAGATCATCCAACAGCATTACGCCAAAAGACATACTTCCTAAAAAAACAAGAATTCTTCTTACATTCATGGATATCTGCCGGTGGAGAAAAAAACGCTTGGCGCAGCAGTAGACAAATCCTGTATTCAAAAAAAGAAAACAGTCATAAAACCGTTCAGAATTTGCCTCTGTGAGCTGACCCGACAGGGTACCGTTATACACAGTCATGCAGGCAGCGGCCGCAGTGCCTGCAGCCGCTGCAGCGCCCCAGAATACCAAAGCTTTATTGCTGAGCCATGAATCAGGCATGACATTTTCAATCCAGTAGCCTATTAAAAAGTAAAAAGTCGGTTCGCTGACGGCAAGAAGCGGATTCAGGAAATAATTCATCTGCGCACTTCCCTTAAACATCAGAAAAGATGAAATAGGAACAACACCTACAAAAATAAGCTCCAGGGCAATCAAATATACGTAATGTCTGTGGGTCAGATTTTTCACCATAGCCCGCCAGAAAGGCAGCATCATGAGAAAAGCAATATAAATATACAAAAAATAATAAGCCGTTGCCAGAGTTGATGTATAAACAAGAAACAAAAAGCGGGGAATATTGACGGAACGATAGTCAATGACGTAATTTAAAAAAGAAAAAATGACCAGTACCGCGGCGAAACGGAGAATCCGTTTGTGAAAAATAACAGAAACAGGCTCTTCTTTTCCCAACAAAAGAGCACCTGAAATCATAAAAAAAACGGGAACCGCTGTTTTGACGAAAAAAGGAACCGTCAGATACAGGGGAAACCAGGGACTGCTCTGCTCATTCAGATACAGAGAAAATCCTTCCGTGGCGGTATGGGTAAACATGACAAGCCATATACAGGCAAAACGGAGAAATTCAATGTGGAGTTTTTTTTGACGGCAGGATATTCCCCCTGCTGTTTTTTGCTGACTTGTTTCTTGTAGACAATCCGTAAACATTCATTCCCTTCATTTTTTTTTATCATACCATGCACGGGCAAGAGTCTGTCAAGAAAAAAAGTCGAAGCCGTGAAAATACTTGCCATGAAGAAATCTTTTTGCTATACTGAAAAAGTATGAGTACACATGCCGGGAGATTCTGCAGCTGTGCCGTCAAGGTGAATGCAGAAAAGGATTCAGGCAGAGGAAATAACAGGAGGGTGTTAAATATGGCAGTTGTATCAATGAAACAATTATTAGAAGCAGGTGTTCATTTCGGGCATCAGACACGTCGTTGGAACCCCAAAATGGCACGTTTTATTTTCACGGAAAGAAACGGAATTTACATTATTGATCTCCAAAAAACTGTGAAAAAAGTTGATGAAGCTTATAATTTCGTCCGGGAAGTGGCTGAAAGCGGCAAACCTGTACTTTTTGTAGGAACTAAAAAACAGGCGCAGACATCCATCCGCGAAGAAGCAGAACGGTGCAACATGTTTTACGTTAATGAACGTTGGCTGGGCGGAATGCTTACCAATTTCCGCACCATTCAGCAGCGGATTGCACGTCTGAAAGAACTGGAAACCATGTTTGAAGACGGAACAATTGAAAAGTTCCCTAAAAAAGAAGCGATTCTGCTGAAAAGAGAACTTGAAAAGCTCGAAAAATATCTGGGCGGTATTAAAGACATGAAGACACTGCCCGGGTGTATTGTTGTTATTGATTCAAAGAAAGAGGAGATCTCGGTTTCTGAAGCACGGAAACTGCATATTCCGGTAGTAGCTACTGTGGATACAAACTGTGATCCCGATGTGATTGACTATCCGATTCCGGCGAATGATGATGCTATCCGCGCTGTGAAGCTTCTGACCGGAAAAATGGCTGATGCCGTACTGGAAGGCCGCCAGGGACAGCAGGAAGAAGCAGTGCAGGAAGGCGAATCTTCTGAAAATGCTCCGGCTGAAGAAGCTCCGGAGGCAGAACAGGATGCTTCCGATAAAGCTGAATAACAAAAAGCATTGATATAGATTAATTCAACGGAGGTCGTAGGATGATTACTGCAAGTATGGTGAAAGATCTGCGTGCCCGCAGCGGTGCCGGTATGATGGACTGCAAAAAAGCACTGACAGAGGCTGATGGAGATATGGAAAAGGCGGTTGATATCCTCCGCGAAAAGGGATTGGCGCAGGCTGCCAAAAAATCCGGACGTGTAGCAGCGGAAGGCATTGTGGGATCATATATTCATGGCAATGGCCGCATCGGTGTCTTGGTTGAGGTGAACTGTGAGACTGATTTTGTGGCACAGACAGAAGGATTTCATCAGTTAGTCAAAGACATTGCCATGCAGATTGCCGCTTCCGCTCCTTCTTATGTTAAAAGAGAAGAAGTTCCGGAAGAAGTGCTGGCTCATGAGCGGGATGTACTGCGTGAACAGGCATTGAATGAAGGAAAGCCGGAAAAGATTATTGACCGCATGACTGAAGGCAGACTTGAGAAATTTTATAAAGAGAACTGCCTTCTGGAACAGCCGTTTATTAAAGACGGCGATAAATCCGTACAGGACGTAGTGACGGAGATGGTAGCCAAGCTGGGAGAGCATATTTCAGTCCGGCGTTTTACCCGTTATCAAATGGGCGAAGGCATCGAAAAGAAGCAGGATGACTTTGTCAATGAAGTCATGAGCCAGGTGAAGAAATAAGTGACTGAAGGGTAAAATGAGAGAACACGTATTGTGTTCTCTCATTTTGTAAACGGAGGACAGACATGGAGAATAAAAAATACAAAAGAGTCATGCTGAAACTCAGCGGAGAAGCATTGGCCAATGACCAGGGATTCGGCATAGATCCAACCGTAGTGGACAGGCTGTGCAAGGAAATCAAAAGTGTGACAGGACAGGGCATACAGGTAGGCGTTGTTGTAGGCGGGGGGAATATATGGAGAGGGCTGAAGGGAAGTGCCGGCGGCATGGACCGTGCTTCAGCCGATTATATGGGTATGCTGGCTACCGTCATTAATTCACTGGCACTGCAGGATGGACTGGAAAAGAACGGCGTGGATACCCGTGTTCAGACCGCGATTGAAATGCGTCAGATTGCAGAACCCTATATACGGAGAAGAGCAATCCGTCATCTTGAAAAGGGACGTGTTGTTATTTTTGCGGCAGGGACAGGCAATCCTTATTTTACAACAGATACAACCGCAGCTCTCCGGTCGGCTGAAATTGAGGCGGATGTCATGCTCATGGCAAAAAAAATGACAGATGGAGTTTATGATTCAGACCCGAAATATCATCCGGATGCCAAAATGTTTACACACCTGACCTATGGCGATGTCCTGCGGAAAGAACTGGCGGTCATGGACAATACGGCGATTACATTATGTATGAACAATCATATTCCTATTGTAGTATTTAATATTGACACCTGCGGAAATATAGAGAAAGCATGTATGGGCGAGACCCTGGGTACATTGATTGAGGGGAAATAAAAATGTATGAAAATGAGATCCATGAATTGGATGAAAGAATGGAAAAATCAATAGAAGCACTGCGGTCTGAATTCGCTTCTATCAGAACAGGCCAGGCCAATGCCAGCCTGCTGGACAGCATCCGTGTTGAGTACTATGGGACCATGACACCTGTTACACAGGTATCCTCTGTATCTGTGCCTGAAGCCAGAATGCTCGTTGTACAGCCGTGGGACAAAAGTCTTCTGAAAGAAATCGAGAAGGCCATTCTCCAGTCGGATTTAGGACTGGTTCCTATGAATGACGGCAATCTGATCCGTATGGCTATTCCGCAGCTGACAGAAGAACGCAGAAAAGAACTGGTAAAGATCGTTAATAAAAAAGCAGAAGAAGCCAAAGTGGCTGTACGGAATATACGGCGGGACGGCAATGTTTTTATGAAAAAAGAAGAAAAAAAGAGTGAAGTATCCAAAGATGTTATAGAAGAGACCGTGGAACGGATACAAAAGCTGACAGACCGCAAAATCGAAGGACTGGACAAATTGACAGAAAATAAAATTAAAGAAGTGATGTCGGTCTGATGGAAGCATCATCGGAAGATTCCTGTTTTCCTGTGTGTGTGAATAAAGAAGAACTGGAACGTATAAAAGAAAGGCAGCCGCTATGGGAAACACGGGGGCGCAGCCGTCGATATTTTCTTTCGGAGGAACATATCCGTATAGTCCGTTTAGGATCCCGATCTGCAGCTATGCCTCAGATGGTTTACAGTGAAGATGTGAACAAAGCGGTATTGTCTCTTTATGGGAAGGAGTATCAGATTGGATGAAAAAGGATCAGTTCCATTTCATGTGGCTGTGATTTTAGACGGCAACGGACGCTGGGCTGAAGAAAAAGGAAAATCCCGCAGCTTTGGCCATCAGGCGGGAGCTGAAAATGTGAAGAAAATTGTCAGGGCAGCTTCTGACATGGGGATCCGTATTCTGACCATGTATGCTTTTTCCACGGAGAACTGGAAAAGGCCTTCTGCTGAAGTTCAGTTTCTGATGGAGCTTTTTGGAGAATATCTGATAGGAAGCCTGGAAGAAATGAAACAGGAAGGTGTCCAGATGCATATTATCGGAGAACGGAATATGCTTTCTTCAGGACTTCAGGACAAAATGGAAAAATGCGAACGGGAAACAGCAGGAAATACCAAAATCCGTTTCAACATTGCCATTAATTACGGAAGCAGGGATGAACTGGTCAGAGGATGCCGTCTGCTGGCAGAAAAAGTGAAAGCGGGAGAACTTGAGCCGGATCAGATTTCCGAAGAGATTCTTCAAAATTCACTTTTTCCGCCGGCCTCCCGGGATGTGGATCTTCTTATCAGGACAGGAGGAGAACAAAGGCTTTCCAACTTTATGTTGTGGCAGATTTCCTATGCAGAACTTTATTTCACGCCGGTTCTTTGGCCTGATTTTGACCGCAGTGAGCTGATTCGTGCGGTACAGGAATTTCAGAAAAGAGACAGACGGTTCGGCGGACTGCAGGAAGGAATTTAAGTTGATCAAGAGAATCGGTACAGCCGTTGTAGGCATTGCAGCGGCGTTCTTCATTGTTATGGCAGGGGGATGGGTTCTGTCAGCAGCAGTTCTGGCTATTGCATGGACTGCATGGTTTGAATATGCGAGAATGATGGGGAAAAAGGGGATTGAAATTTCTTCTTTTTTTCCTGCTTTTATGATTGCGGTGCTCGTTGCGTCAGCTTTATCACCAGTTTTTTTCCTGGCAGCAGAACTTTTTACGCTGGTGGTCTGTCTGTCCCGTTTTATTGCCCAAAAGGAAAGGCCTATTTTCGATACATGTATTGAAATGATGGGGATTTTTTATATAGGAAGCGGTATGGCTTCCTTTGCACTTCTCCGGCATGGAGAATTTTTCCGTGGAATCGACACGCTTTCCATTGAGCCGGGCCTGTTCTTTATCTGGTTCGTTCTTTTGGGCACTTGGGCCAGTGATACTTTTGCCTATCTTATCGGGCATATGATAGGACACAGGCCTTTGGCGCCGACTATCAGCCCGTTTAAAACAATAGAAGGTCTGGCAGGCGGCATCATAGGCACTGTACTGGTGGGGGCGGTCTATGCATGGATTTTTCATTTCCCCGTATTTTGGGGCGGTGTGCTGGGGATGATCATTGCAGCGGCTGCTCCGGCCGGGGATCTTTTTGAATCGTTTTTAAAAAGAAAATGCAAAATTAAGGATTCAGGCACGATTCTCCCGGGGCACGGAGGCATTTTAGACCGTTTTGACAGTCTCCTGTTCGCGGCTCCGGTGACCGTAATATTTTTAATCACAGCGGGGCAGTTATGAAAAATATAGCAATTTTGGGAAGTACAGGTTCAATTGGACGACAGGCATTGGAAGTGATCCGCATGCATAAGGATCACTTCCATGTTTCTCTTTTAGCTGTGCGCAGTGACACGGATCTCCTGGAGCGGCAGGCGGAAGAATTCCAGCCGGATGCCGTTGCTGTTTCGGACAGTGACGCGGGTAAAAAATGGGACTGCAGACTGCATGGATCCATCCGTGTGTTCTGCGGCGCTGACAGTATGGATGAAGCGGTCCGTGAAAGCGCTGCTGATATTGTGCTGGTAGCGGTGACAGGCATTGACGGACTGCGTCCTACGCTGGCAGCTTTGGAAAGCGGTAAAAAGGTAGCTCTGGCCAACAAAGAAAGTCTGGTTTCCGGCGGAGAACTGGTGATGAAGAAATCACGAGGCACAGGAATTGATTTATTCCCAGTAGACAGTGAACACAGCGCCATTTTTCAATGTCTGCAGGGGCAGGACCGCAAAGCGGTAAGAAAATTAATTCTGACAGCTTCAGGGGGGCCTTTCAGGGGATGGTCAGAGGAAAAACTGTCAGATATCGCTCCGGAACAGTGCTTCCATCATCCTACATGGAATATGGGCAGGAAAGTCACCATGGATTCAGCCACCATGTTTAATAAAGGATTGGAAATTATGGAAGCCCACTGGCTTTTTAATGTTCCTTATGAGAAAATCGAAGTGCTGGTCCAGCCTCAAAGTTTGATTCATTCTATGGTAGAATATGAAGATGGGGCGGTTATGGCGCAGATCGGAAATCCGGACATGAGGATTCCCATTCAGCTGGCGCTGACATATCCGGACAGGATGCCGACACCTTCCCGGACCTTTGTCGATTGGAGTAAGCTTTCCTCCATTATTTTGGAAGAACCGGATACAGCAGTTTTTCGGTCCATTCCGATGGCCTATCAGGCAGGACAGGCCGGAGGCGATGCAACAACGGCCTATAATGCAGCCAATGAGCAGGCTGTTCATGCATTTCTTGAAGGAAAAATTAATTTTCCCATGATTTTTAATACGGTAGAATCTGTATTGGAGCATTGGGACACAAAACCGGTCCGTTCCGTGGATGATATTATGGACGGTGACAAAAGAGCCCGGCGGGCAGCAGAAAAATATATAGCGGGGATACATTTATGATTATGACCATTGCGGCGCCGGTCATTGTATTTGCGGTCATTATTTTAGTTCATGAAGGCGGACATTATGTGACGGCAAAGCTGACAGGGATGCGGGTAGAAGAATTTGCAGTGGGATTTGGTCCGGTTCTATACTCCCGTACAATAGGGGAAACCAAATACTCACTCCGTATGATTCCATTAGGAGGATTCAATAAAATAGCAGGCATGGATCCGGGAGATCCCGGCACAGACCCGCGCAGTTTTTCATCAAAACCGGCCTGGGCCAGGCTTTTGGTCATTTCTGCGGGATCCCTGATGAATATCATACTGGCCTTTTTGATTTTCTGGGGAGCTTTTCTTATCGTAGGTATACAGTCATTTCCCAATCAGCCTGTGGTAGGATCGGTTCTTGACGGGTCGGCGGCATCTCTGGCAGGTATAAAACCCTCTGACAGAATTTTAGAAATCAGAGGGGAACCTGTGAATGCCTGGACAGATATACAAGGCCGCTTGACAGACCAGGCAAGCCGAATTGTCCCTGTCCGTATTGAGAGAGACGGAAAAGTCATGCCGCTGGAAGTTATTCCCAAAGATGACGGAAGAGGACATGCCGTCATCGGCATTACGCCTTACCTGGAGGCAGAACCTGTTTCTATTATGCAGGCGGCGTCTATGGCAGGCGAACGGTGCCTGTATATTATCCGCATGATGGGTGAGGGAATTTACTATGCAGTCACCGGCAATGCCTCTGCAGATGTAGCAGGGCCTCTTGGAGTTGCCCGTCTGGCCGGTGATGTGGCAGGAGTTGGCCTCCTGCAGTTCTTTTTATTCATTGCCGTCTTAAGCCTCAATCTTGGCTTTTTAAATTTTCTTCCGATTCCTTTGCTTGACGGAGGACTCTTTTTTACAATTTTGGCTGAAACAGTATCTGGGAGACGCATGCCTGAAAAAATGCTTTACTATCTTCAGGTGGCCGGTCTTTCCATCCTGGTCGGTCTGTTTTTATTTGCTACGATGAAAGATATTTCATCATTTTTCAGGTGATGCTCATGAGAAGGAAAACACGTCAGATTCATGTAGGACAGGTTGCTGTCGGCGGTGATGCCCCTGTATCCGTACAGTCCATGACAACATTCAGTCCTGTGGACACAGAACAGGCTGCTGCACAGATAGAGAGGCTTCAGCAGGCTGGGGCGGATATTGTAAGAATTGCTGTACCTGACAGAAAAGCAGCCGAATCATTGAGAAACTTAAAACAAAAAATTCATCTTCCTTTGGTGGCCGATATTCATTTCGATTACCGCCTTGCTCTAACGGCACTGGAATGCGGAATTGATGCACTCCGGATTAATCCCGGGAACATTGGTTCTGCGGATAAAGTCATGGCGGTGGTGAACCGGGCAAAGCCTCTGGGAGTTCCCATAAGAATTGGAATTAATGCAGGTTCCCTTCCTGAAAAAATACTGGAAGAACATGGAGGACACCCTACTGCTGAAGGAATGGTGGAATGCGCACTTGAACATATACGTATTTTAGAATCACAGCATTTTTATGACATGGTAATTTCTTTAAAATCCACCGATGTGCCCCTGATGGTTAAGGCAAACCGGATATTGGCGGAAAAAGTTGAGTATCCGCTTCATCTGGGGGTTACGGAAGCAGGAACAGCTTTCCGCGGCACCGTCAAATCATCGGTTGGAATCGGTGCTTTGCTGCTGGATGGAATTGGTGATACGATACGGGTATCATTAACGGATGATCCGGTGAAAGAGATTACGGCAGGCAAAGAGATCCTGACTGCGGCAGGTATACGGAATTACGGTCCTGTTATGATCTCGTGTCCTACCTGCGGACGCTGCCAGGTCAACCTGATTGATCTGGCACAAAGGGTGGAAGCCCGTCTTCAGACCGTGAAAAAACCGATACGCGTAGCGGTCATGGGCTGTGTTGTCAATGGGCCTGGAGAAGCCAGAGAAGCTGATTTCGGCATTGCAGGCGGGAAAGGCTGCGGACTGGTATTCCGAAAAGGGAAAATCATCCGCACTGTTCCGGAAAAACAATTGATTTCTGCATTGATGGAAGAAATCAACCGGATGGAAGAGAAGTAATTAAAGAGGGGGAAATCGGATGTTAGCTTCAAAATTATACAGTCCCACGCTTCGCGAAATTCCGGCTGAAGCCGTGGTATCCAGTCATCAGTACATGCTTAAGGCAGGAATGATCAGAAAAGTTGTGGGCGGTGTATATTCATATCTTCCCATGGCATGGAGAACACTTCGGAAAATTGAAAATATCATTCGTGAAGAACTGGGAAAGACAGATGCCCAGGAGATTCTCATGCCTATCATCCAGCCGGCTGAAATATGGAAAGAAACAGGACGCTGGTCAGTTTACGGCGATGAAATGTTCCGGCTGAAAGACCGCCATGGACGAGAATACTGCCTGGGGCCCACTCATGAAGAACTGATCACCTCCCTGATCAAAATGGATGTCAGCTCTTATAGACAGCTGCCGCTCAATCTTTATCAGATACAGAATAAATACAGAGATGAAGTCCGTCCCCGTTTTGGGCTGATGAGAAGCCGTGAGTTCATCATGAAAGACGGATATAGTTTTCATGCGGATTATGATAGTCTTGATGAGACTTATGAAGCCTATAAACATGCTTACGAACGCATTTTTGCGCGTGCTGGGCTTGAATTTAGAGGGATCATTGGGGACGGAGGTGCGATGGGAGGAAAAGATAGTCAAGAGTTTATGGCTGTCACTGCCGATCGGACAGATTTGAGTCAATGGGTTGTTTTGAGTAAAAATATTGAGTCAATGGATGAAATTCCTGAAACGACACTCGAAGATATTCAAGCAGAACTTGCAGCGTGGCTGACAGCAGGNNCCAGGAAGGTCTGGATATCCACTATCAGGCGATGTATGATGCCTATACACGTATTTTTACACGGTGCGGGCTTCATTTCCGTCCGGTCCTGGCTGATTCCGGAGCCATCGGGGGCAATGCCTCCCATGAATTTGAAGCTCTTGCAGAATCCGGGGAAGCCGATGTTGTTTACTGCGGGAACTGTGATTTTGCCGCCAATGTAGAGGCAGCTGTTCCACGGACAATTTCCGGTCAGGAAGAAAATAAGAAAGAGAAAGAAAAAGTATCTACACCCGGTGCGCATACTATTGAAGGAGTATGTGCTTACCTGCACCTTCCTATTAACCGGTCGGTCAAGGCCGTTGTCTATAAAGCGGATGATACCGTTGTCCTGGCCATGGTAAGAGGCGATCATGAAGTGAATGAAGTACGGCTTCAGAATCTTTTTCATGCCAACACACTGGCTATGGCCGGCGATGATGATCTTAAGAAATGCGGACTCACTGCAGGCTATATCAGTCCGGTAGGCCTTTCTGACTCAGCCCATTTTAAAGTCATTGTTGATGAGACGGTTATGAATATGCAGGATGCCGTATGCGGGGCTAATGAAAAAGATACCCACTACATTCATGTCAATCCCAAACGTGATTTCGGAGCTGTTATGACTGATACAATCCGTCTGATTACAGAAGAGGATTCATGCCCTGTATGCGGGGGCCATATTCAGATCAGAAAGGGAATTGAAGTAGGCCAGGTCTTTAAACTGGGCACAAAATACAGTGAAAAACTGGGATGCACCTACCTGGATAAAGAAGGAAAATCCAAACCTGTCGTCATGGGGTGCTATGGTATCGGTGTAACCCGCACAATGGCGGCTTCCATTGAACAAAACCATGATGAAAACGGAATTATCTGGCCGGTGTCCATTGCTCCCTATCAGGTCGTTATTGTACCGGCCAATACAAAAGATCCCGATATTATGGAAGCTGCCCAGCATATTTATGACTGCATGGAAGAGAACCATGATGAAACTGTGCTGGATGACAGAGATGAACGGGCCGGCATCAAATTCAAAGATGCGGATCTGATTGGGTATCCAGTCAGAATCACCGTTGGACGCCATTATAAGGAAAACGGATGCGTAGAAATCCGTGTCAGGAAAACAGGAGAAACCATTACTACCACATTGGAAGAATGCAGCAGTCTTACTGAAAGAATGCTGCAGCAGCTGGAAGAAAAGCATCAGTAAGGAGGAGACAACATGGAGCTGGAAGAACTCAGAGCGGCCATCCGTTCGGCAGACCGGGACATGACTGGACTTTTTGAAAAAAGGATGTCTTTAGTGAAGCAGGTCGCTGCCTATAAAATCCAGCATGACATGCCCATTTATGATGCAGAAAGAGAAGAGAAAAATGTACAGGAACTGTCCGCTCTTATTGCGGACATCTCTTCCAGACCTGCATTTGCAGTCTGGTACCGGCAGCTTATGAAACTGTGCAGGAAGGCAGAAGAAGCGGTCAGACAGAAGGATCAATAATCATGGAAGAACTGAAGGGGACAGTGACTGATGTCATTTATTCAGGCTCCGGGAATTTTTTCTGTGTTTTTAAAATCCGCACACAGAATCCCGGACGCGGCATCACAGTAGCAGGGCCCGTTGAAACACCCTGTGCAGGAGAAAAGGTAACCATGTGGGGATGCTGGCAAAAGCATCCCCGTTTTGGCATGCAGTTCCGTGCAGTCCGCATGCAGAGAGAAAAACCTGACGAATCAGAAGGAATCGAGAAATTTCTCGGATCGGGAATGATTGACGGAATTGGACCGGCTTTAGCACGGCGCATTATAGACTGTTTCGGAAACCGGACATTGGACGTCATGGATCATCATATGGAAGCCCTGCTGGAAGTTCCGGGAATCGGAGAAAAGACATGGCAGAAAATCAAGGAATCCTATGAGAATACAGCAGCCCTCCATGAACTGGTTTTGTTTCTGCAGACGGCGGGGATTCCCGGACGTTTTGCCGCTGTGATCCGTCAGGCTTACGGCGAGGATGCCTGGGACGTGATCAAAACCATGCCTTATCGGATGATCGGGGAAATTCCCGGTATAGGATTTCATGCGGTAGACCGGATTGCACGGGAAGAAGGAATTCTTCCGGATGACGAAGACAGAATAGAAGAAGGGTTCCGCTATATTCTCGCACAGTCGTCCGGAGAGGGGCATTGCTGTATTCCGGAAGAAAACCTCTATCATGACACAGCGCTGCTCCTTCATGTCGGAGAAGACCGGATACGTTCAGTAGGGAGTGATATTCTTTCTGCAGGACTGTTTCCTTCGGCCATATACAAGAGATGCCGCTATATTTACCTGCCTTCCCTTTACGAGGCAGAAACAGAATCAGCCATCCATATGAACCGCCTTATGAACGGCAATATACAGAAAACGGGCGCCCTGAAAGCAGTGATTGAGCAGTTTGAGGCACATAACGGCATTACCCTGGCAGAAGAACAGCGGGAAGCGGTATCTTCTATTTTTTTCTCTCCGGTGACCATTATTACAGGAGGCCCGGGGACGGGGAAAACGACACTGATAAAAGCAGTCATTGCAGCTGCTGATCAGTGGGGCCTTTCTGTACGTCTCATGGCTCCTACCGGACGGGCAGCGAAGAGACTGGCCATATCCAGCGGACGAAATGCAGATACCATTCATAAATCACTGGAAGCGGAGCTGCGTGATGAAGGCGTGTTTTTTGGAAAAAACGCCAGCGATCCTCTTGATGAAAAACTGATTATTGTAGATGAAGCATCCATGCTTGATATGGCAGTACTGTACCGCCTGCTTTGTGCCATACGTGACGGAAGCCGTCTGGTTCTGGTAGGAGACACACAGCAGCTCCCGCCCGTAGGAGCAGGATACCCGCTGCGGGATCTCATCTCATGGGGGCGTATACCGGTGACTGAACTGCGTCATATATTCCGTCAGCAGGAAGGAAGCGGCATTGTTGAAAATGCTGAAAAAATCAGACAGGGACTCTGTCCGGTTTCTGACTCCCGGGGAGAATTCCAGATCCGTGAGGTGTCCGGAGAAGCAGAGGCCAGAGAACTGCTTCTGAAGCTGTGCCGGGATATGGAGTATGGCAGCGGGGACAATCAATTTTCCATGCAGGTTCTGTCTCCTGTTTATAAAGGACTCTGCGGTGTGGACAGTCTGAACCAGTCCCTTCAGAACATGCTCAGGAAACCCGGGGACACGGCGCTTCCATACCGTATAGGAGATAAAGTAATGCAGAGAATAAATGACTACGGGAAAGGAATCTACAATGGGGATATAGGCGTAGTGTGGGCCGTGACGAAAGACAGGATTTTTGTCCGTTTTCCTGAAAAAGAACTGGTATACAGCCGCAATGAATGGGGGGCGCTTCAGCTTGCCTATGCTGTTACGGTACATAAAAGCCAGGGAAGTGAATATGAAACGGTTTTCCTTATTCTGCTTCCGGTGCATGCGATTATGCTTCAGCGAAATCTTTTATATACGGCGGTAACACGTGCTAAAAAGAAAGTCATTCTGATTACCACCCATGATGCGTTGGAAACGGCGGTGAGACATCACAGAGACGGGGGAAGATGCAGCCTTTTCCATGCATGGCTGAAGGAGGAGATTGATCCTGAATATTCTGAAACTATGTCTTGATTTGCTGTATCCGCCCCGGTGCCCCGGATGCGGAGCTTTTGTGGAGGAACAGGGAGACTGGTGCAGCACCTGCTTCCGGTCCGTCTGGAGACCGCGGATGATCGGCGGATCAAGGAATGCATACCTTGACGGATGTTATACACTGGGAGATTACCAGGGGCCTTTAAAAAAAGCGCTGCTCCAGTTGAAATTCGCAGGAAATCCGGTACGGGAGACATCGTTTGCTTTTTTGCTCAGCCGGTTTCCCTGGCGGGAAAGGCTGGAAGAACCGGATTTATGTGTGCCCGTGCCCTTGTCTGAAAAAAGGAAGACCGAAAGAGGCGGCAACCAGACGGATCTGATTTTCCAAAAATATATGGAGCAGATGGGAAAATGTTATATCTCTGCCCTCATACGGATCCGGGACACTCCGCCCCAGCATAGATTAGGGCGGCAGGAAAGGCAAAAAAATCTCCGTATGGCATTTTGTGTGCCCTGCGGAGAACAGATAAAAGATAAAAAGATTCTTTTGCTGGATGATATTTATACAACAGGTTCCACGATGAAAGCCGCTGCAGAAGAGTTGAAAAAAGCCGGTGCTCTCCGTGTAACTGGACTCACAGTGGCCAGCGGAGCTGACTAATGGTCAAGCACTTCCACAAAAGCGTGAATGACTTCCGGATCAAAAAGAATCCCTGAACAGCTGAATATGCGGCGGATTGCCTCACTCTTCGTTTTCCCCCAGAAATCAGAGGCGGAATGGATATTTGAGTCATAATAATCAGCCACCGCCACAATACGTGCCCCCAGGGGAATATTGACGTTCTTCAGATGTTTAGGATAACCAGAACCATCCCATCTTTCATGATGGAAACGGATATAAGGAATCATATCCTGACAGGCCGGAATGGTTTCCATCATATTGGCTCCCAGATCAGGATGCTTTTTAAAAAGCTGCATTTCACGGGTGGTCAGATAAGGTGATTTGCCGAGAACAGAATTGGGCATCATTAAAAGGCCTATATCATGGAGCAGACCGGCATACCGGATTAAAGTGACTTCCGAAGAAGGCAGCTTCATGCGCATGGCAATAGCGCCCGCATGATTGGAAACACGGACGGAATGTTCATATAAACGGATAGACTTGAGATGCATCAGATAAATAAAATGCAGAGCAATTTCATCCAGAGAATTTTTTGTGCCGTCAAAAGCAGCAGGCAGCTGAAATAGAGATGAATTATACATAAAACCATTCCATTCCGATCATAATCCGGTGCAGAGTCTTGATCATGGGCGGTGCATATCCCTGCGTTTCAGCCATACATCCGCATAAGAGCAGACAGATCCTATTTCATATCCCTGGCCTTCTGCCCAGTTGACCGCCGCCTCTACCAGGCGGGCTGCTATGCCGCGCCCCGACAGGGCATCCGGAACGATGGTGTGAAGTATGATAAAACGGGGGCCTTTGATTTCATATTGCACATAGGCGTGGGTATCGGGGGACTCCCATATAAATTTTTTCTGGATCATATCCTGTACAATCATGGCGGGACCTCCTTTATATTCCTCTGTCTATTTTACTGAATCAGCGCCTTTTCGTCAAAGTTTTTTCGTTGTTTTTCCATTGTATGTCAAAACGATATAGACGGTGCAGAACCGGGGATATTGATCATAATACGGGAAAACTGCGCGGTGCAGTATGGTATAATACAGTGGAATTAAAAATTTTTATAAGGAGATTTTTTCATGAGTGTGCAGAAAGTCCGTGAGTATTTAAAACAATATGGGCGGGACGGAGATATTGTGGAACATAAGGCATCTACGGCCACTGTAGAAGAGGCGGCTGCGGCATTCGGCGTGGAACCGGCACAAATTGCCAAAACGATGGCTTTTCATGGGAAAGACGGGCATGTTCTTCTTGTTTTATTTGCGGGTGATGCAAGAGCGGACAACCATAAATTCAAAACATTTTTTGGATGCAAGTCATCGATGCTGAAGCCGGATGAAGTCCTCCGGTATACAGGACATCCCGTAGGAGGTGTGTGTCCCTTTGCACTCCCTGATGAAAGCTTGGTTTCGGTCTATCTGGATATATCTCTGAAACGGTTTGCTACGGTGTATCCGGCCTGCGGGTCCGGGCATACCGGAATTGCGGTGACTCCGGAAGACCTTTTTGTACTGGCCCATGCCCAGGCGTGGACAGATGTCGGAAGGGACTGGAGGGAGAGCGGGACATGACGGAGGAAAATGTGAGGATATGTTTTCTGCATCACAGCGGATTTGCTGTGGAATTTCAGGACTGTGTCCTTTTGCTGGATGTATGGAAAGATCCTGCAGGAGAAGTCCGGAGGATTGCAGAAGAAACAGACAAACCTCTTTATTTTTTTGTAAGCCATCATCATGGAGACCACTTTAATGCAGGCATATGGGATTATCATAACCGTGCGGAGGCTTATATTATGCATAAAGACTGCCGTGCCGCGGGATGCTTTGAGGAAAAGACACATCTTATGGAGCCGGGGTCATCAATGCAGATTGGACCGCTGTCAGTGGATATGGGGGGGTCGACTGATGAAGGCGGTTCATTCTGGATCCGTCATCATGACACCACGGTTTTTCATGCAGGTGATCTTAACTGGTGGCACTGGCCGGGAGAACCGTCAGCGGATCTGGCTGAGGCGCGCCGTCTTTATCAAAAAGAACTGGCAGCTGTTGCAGGACGTACCGCCGACATCGCATTTTTCCCTGTGGATGCCCGGCAGGAAACAGCCCGGGAGTGGGGCGTTATGGAATTTCTCCGCACTGTGGAAGTCACAAAACTTCTGGTGCCCATGCATGCTTTTGGTGCGCCGTGGAACCCCTCTTATTATTTTCGATGCCGGTTTTATGACATTCCTCTCTGGATCCCGCTGAAGGACGGAGAGCAGATAATACAGGAGATATAAGCAAATGATGTCTACATGGATTTATATTTTATTACTGATGATGGCGGCCAACGGCATCCTTCAGGCAGTGTCTCTTTCTGTTTATTTTCCGGCAGTACTGATTGTTAATCTGGCGGTACTGGCGGCTTCTTACTTCATTTTAAAAAGAGATCCTCTGATTGATCTGCGTGCCAATATGCTGTTTATGCTGGGCCTTACGGCAATCAATATACTGACGGATCTGGGCATCATGTCATATGCCATGTCATGGCTGGCCTTTGGGGCACTTTTTATCTGGTCTATGGCCGGAGGCGGAAGGAACCGCTGAATATGGGAAAAAAATCTTGGAAATATTCCTATGCGAACGGTGTTCTTGCCCTTTTTGCGGTGCTTTTATTTCTGTCCGCGCCTTTCTCCGGTACTTTTTGGGGAGGCCTCCTGTTTCACACATCTATGGCAGCCACAGTGGCAGGATTGGCAGACTGGTATGCCGTTGTGTCCCTGTTCAGGAAGCCGTTGGGGATTGCCTATCATACAGCGTTGATTCCTCGGGGGAAAACCAGGATTATTGGAATTTTAAGAAAAATGATCGAGGAAGAACTTCTGACGGTTCCCCATTTATACCAGACGGTTAAAAAACACTCTCCGGGGACGCTGATTTATGAATGGATGCAGAAAAACCGGAAGGAAATTGTCCGGGGAATCAGTCTGTTTCTTTCAGGGACTGCGGCGCAGATCAGGGATTCCGAGTGGATACACGCAGAAAGATTTTTTTCGCAGCAATTTATACGGAAAACAGACTGGGCAGCCCTTCTCATTTACATGGCGGATCAGATCATGGATAAAAACAGCACGGTTGATTTTGGAAGACTTCTTTCTTCATGGCTTCAGCAGATTCTTAACAGTGACATGATGAAATCTTTTTTTCCGCTGTTTTATGATAAAGTATGGAAAGACTACGAAGAAAAAGGCGCGGGCAGAGGAGTTGTACGCAGCCTTTTGGAGAATCAGAAGGGAGTCACTGATGAAGCCGGCGGGGAACTGATCCGGTCCAGGCTGCTTCAATGGGCGGAAGACCTGGGAAGAGAGGGAACATCTGCCAGGAGTGAGGCCGGAGAAAGACTGATTCAGTTCTGCGGAAAACTTCATGACGACACACTGTTCCGCAGCCGTGCAAACCGGTGGGTACAGAATCAGATGATATCCTTTCTTAAGCAGCACCCTTCTTTTCTTGAAGAAATAAGACGGAAACTCACAGGGCAGGAACAGATAAAGAAACTGTCGGAAAAACTGACAGACCTGCTGCTGAAAAAAATGCAGAATCAGATGATGTCAGAAGAAAAACGCAAAGAAACAGACCGCTGGATACTGCTTCAGTCAGCCAGAGCCATACGCCTTCTGCAGCGGCAGATGGGAAAAGCTGCAGAAGATGAACTGCTGCGCTATACGGGCGAAGATATGGCTCATATGGCGGAAAACAGTGTATCCCGTGACCTTCAGATGATCCGCATCAACGGCTCTGTTGTGGGCGCTGTTTTAGGCAGCTTTTTCTATCTCCTGATGCATATTCCGAAGGGAGGTCTGTTCTGATGGATTACCGCAAGAGGGCCGATCTGGTTTTTCTTACATGTTTTCTGATTTTTGCAGCAGCGTTTTACAGCTATATTCATTTTGGAGGACCATGGCAGGCATTCTTTTATTTCGTGGCACAGTCAGCTTTGATTGGAAGTGCTGCCGACTGGTTTGCAGTTACCGCACTTTTTGAAAAACCTCTGGGATTTCCCTGGCATACGGACCTGATCAGACGCCACCGCGGATCAGTCATACAGTCTGTGCGGAACATGGTTGAAAACAGATTGATACGTCCTGATATCTGGAACCGTGCATCCGGTCCGTTTTCTGCTGTGGACTGGCTGTCAGAAAAACTTCAGGATCCTCTGATGATCCAAAAAGCGGCTGAGGCGGAAAAGAGATGGGCAGACCGCTGCACCTATGAAGACGGTAAGCCGTCCCCCTTCCGCCTTCTGATCATGCGCTTTCTGGACGATGCTGTTTATAAACGGGGCTGGAGTACGGTTAATTTTCCCATGTTTATTGTGTCTCTTCTTAAAAAAAATGGAAATGATGAAAAATTAGTGCTGCTGTTGCTGGGACGTATCAAAGCGGCGGCTGGAGATGTCTCTGTGCATCAGACTGTTGAACAGATGATCCGTTCCTATGTGTCCAGGCAGTCGGAGAATCCCCTGACGGCCATGGCTGTGAAAGTGGGGGAAATGACAGGAGTTATCAATTATAAAGATATTACAGATTCCCTTCTGGATCAGACAGCCCGGACAATTAATGAGTGGGAAGACAGCATGCATCCCATGCATGAAAAATTGAAAACCATGCTTTATGATTTTGCGGGACAGATGAGTGATGATCCGGATATAGGGAAAGAAATACAGCGGATAGCAGACGGAGTCAGGCGCGGGGGGGAGATTGACAGAATCTGCAGAGATGCAGTCCGCCGTCTCCGCGGCATGCTGCTGGACCCGGTATCCGAAAGAGAAAACTGGCTGGACCGCATCAACCGGTACGGGATCCATTATTTATGCAGACTGGCAGAAGATCCTGTAAGGAAAAAAACAGTGGATGATTTTTTCCATGATCTGGCGGAAACAGCGGCTGCGCAGGCGCACCGGCTGGTGGGAGAGGCTGTGGAAAACGTTCTCAAGGACTACGGAGAGGAACGGCTGAATTCCTTTATCCGTTCGAAAGTGAGCCGTGAATTAAGCTGGATACGTATTAACGGAGCCGTGACAGGAGCCCTTGCGGGGGCGGTTCTGTACGCGCTTATTTATGAAATCTACATTCCTTTATTTTCTTTTGGGCGCTGATAAATACCGCAAGACAGGGCTTGATGTTGTCTTGACACATAAATGCAAAGAATCTACAATAAAATCAGTCAATCTTAAAGATTGTATTACTTATACGGATGATTCATACATGAAAAAATGCAGAATCCGAATTGAGGAGGTGAAACTTTGGAGTTTAATGAAATCTTATTTTTAATGTGTATTCTGGCAGTCATTGCTGCTGCAGCAGGGGTGGGCATAGGATATGTATTCAGAAAACGTCTTGCAGAGGCCCGCGTAGGAGCGGCTGAAGACAATGCCCGGAGAATTCTTGAAAATGCAGCCCGTGAGGCAGCGAGTACAAAAAAGGAAGCACTGGTACAAACAAAAGAAGAAATACACCGTCTCCGTGAAGAAGTAGAAAAAGAAAATCACGGACGCCGTGAAGAACTTCAGCAATATGAACACAGATTGGTTCAGAAAGAAGAATATCTGGACAGGAAAAGCGAGTCGTTTGAACAGCGGGAGCATAACTTTTCCCTGAAAGAATCAAAGATCAGGGAACAGCAGGAGCAGGCAGAGCTGCTTTCCCGCAGACAGGCTGAAAAATTAGAGGAAATCTCACAGCTGTCCCAAGAGGAAGCCAGAAAACTGATTCTGGACCGCATGGAGGGAGAACTGACACATGAAAAAGCCGTTATGATCCGTACTGCAGAATCTGAAATTAAAGAAACGGCGGATGCCAAGGCCCGTGAAATTCTGGCATCTGCCATTCAGAGAAATGCGGCGGATACCGTTTCGGAGACAACTGTTTCGGTCGTTTCTCTGCCTAATGAAGAAATGAAGGGCCGTATTATCGGGAGAGAGGGACGGAATATCCGTGCACTGGAGACATTGACCGGTGTTGACCTGATCATTGATGATACACCGGAGGCTGTTATCCTTTCAGGTTTTAATCCTGTCCGGAGAGAAGTTGCGCGCCTGGCGCTCGAAAGTTTGATTAAGGACGGACGGATTCATCCGGCAAGAATTGAAGAAGTAGTGGCCAAGACGGAGAAAGAGGTAGACCGTACTATACGGGAAGCCGGAGAACAGGCTGTATTTGAATGCGGAATCAGAGGCATTCACCCTGAACTTGTCAAAATTTTGGGACGGTTGAAGTACCGCACCAGCTATGGTCAAAATGTGCTTCAGCACTCCATGGATGTTTCCTATTTTGCAGGAGTCATGGCAGGCGAAATCGGGGCTGATGTAGAAATGGCCAAAAGAGCCGGACTTCTGCATGACATAGGCAAAGCCATAGATAGGGAACAGGAAGGGACACACGTGGAACTGGGGGTTGCCCTGGCGCAGAAATATCATGAACCGCCGGTGGTTATCAATGCCATTGCATCCCATCACGGTGATACAGAGCCTGTTTCTGCAGAGGCTGTGCTGGTGGCTGCGGCAGATGCCATATCGGCGGCACGTCCCGGGGCCAGAAGAGAGACACTGGAAAACTATCTGAACAGACTGACCAAGCTTGAAGAAATTGCAAAAT
>DIDD01000072.1 GCA_002417965.1 Veillonellaceae bacterium UBA5809 | reverse complement strand
GGATAGGTGTCTTCAAAATGGAATTCACGGCGCAGTTCTTTTTTTTCTTCTTCTGTTACTTCAGCATAGATCTGGTCGTATTTTGTATTTCCCGTTACGGTAACACGGTCTTTTTTGGCCCCCATGGAAATAATGTACCGGGCATCCACGGCCGACTGCATGCAGAAGCGGTTGATCTGTGTCAGCATGCGGGATGTATACCGGTTGATCAGAAGGTAGCGTTTCATGGAACGGTCACTGATCCGCCCGTTCATCATCATGACGGGAATTTTCTGATTCCATGCAAATCTGAGAAAGTTCGGCCACAGTTCGGTTTCTACCAGAATGATCACTTTAGGAGACACGATGCGTACAATACGGCTTGTGATGACGGGAAGGTCAAAAGGGAAGAAGATATGCCCGTCAGCTTCCGGTATAATCCGCTGGGCCATGCGGTGGCCTGTGGCGGTAACCACGGAAACCACAACCATTTCATCGGGATATCTTCTTTTAAGTTCTCTCGCAATGGGACTGGCTGCCACAATTTCTCCCACGGAAGCCGCATGAATCCAGATGGCATTGCGGTAGGCAATTTTTTCAAGGGTCGGCGTGGGCATGACACCGGCGCTTTGTTTCAATCTGTCATAAAATCCTTCTTCAAAAATAAGCCGGTAGATGAGAACCGGAATCTGCAGAATCCAATAAGCCACCAGACAAATATTATAAAACCAGTACATTATTGTCCGCCTTCCGGCTGTCGCACCGACATGGTATACAGCTCTTTATATAATCCGTTCCGTTTCATCAGTTCATCATGACTGCCCTGCTCCGCAATTCTCCCTCCGTGAAGCACCAGAATAACGTCAGCGTTCCGAATGGTGGACAGGCGGTGGGCAATGACAAAGGATGTCCGGCCCAGCATAAGACGGTCCAGTGCTTCCTGGACGATTTTTTCGCTTTCTGTGTCAAGGGCCGAGGTGGCTTCATCGAGAATCAGTATAGCCGGGTCTTTTAAAATGGCCCGGGCTATGGATATGCGCTGGCGCTGTCCGCCGGAAAGCATGATTCCCCTGTCTCCCACCATGGTGTCAATGCCCTGGGGCAGATTTTTCACAAAGGACTCTGCATTGGCCGCACGCACGGCGTTCCAGACTTCTTCTTCCGAAGCGTCCAGGCGTCCGTAGAGTATGTTTTCCCGGATGGTGGTGTTGAAGAGGAGTGTGTCCTGGGGAACCAGTCCGATCTGTTCCCTCAGCGAGCCGATGGTGACATCCCGGATGTCAGTGCCGTCAATACGGATGGCTCCTCCGGTTACATCATAGAAACGGGGCAGAATGTTGGCCACTGTGGTTTTTCCTGCGCCGCTGTGCCCTACAATGGCAATGGTCTGTCCCGGTTCCGCCGTAAAGTCCAGGTCCTGAAGCACCGGCTGTCCCGGCACATAGGCAAAGGATACATGATCAAAAGATACTTCTCCCTGCCGGATTTTCAGAGGCTGCGCCCCTTTCTTTTCCTGTACTTCCGGAGGCGTGTCCAGAATGGCGAAGATTCTGTCGCCGGCCGCCAGGGCCCGCTGAATGTTGCCGTATACGGTGGCCAGTCTTTTGGTCGGATTGGCCAGGTTGATGGCATAAATCAGAAAAGCAATGAGAGCCCCGGCTGTCATATCGCCGTCAATAACGGAAACACCGCCGTACCAGATAATGGCAGTAATGGCAAGCGCCGACAAAAATTCGACAACCGGCGTCAGCTGGCTTCCCTGGCGGATGGTTTTCATGGTCGCCCGGAAGCTGGCTTCGTTGACTGCTTCAAAACGCTTCATTTCATATGCGCCTCTGTTAAAGCTTCTGACAATTCTGACTCCCTGAATGGTTTCCTGAAGCATGGCTGTCACGTCTGCAATGCGTTCCTGCACGCCGCGTCCGCTGTTGTGAAGTTTTTTGCCGAAAAATTTTATAGTCAGCGACACAGCAGGCACAATGACAATACACAGCAGTGTCAGTTTCCACTGCAGGTAAATCATGGACAGGAAGGAGCCGATAAAGATGACGCTTTCCTGAATAAGCTGGACAAAGTTATCGACGATGGCCGACTGCAGGGCTCCGATATCATTGGTCAGGTTGCTCATGATTTCCCCGGTACGTCTTCTGTCATAATAGGAAACCGATAATTTCTGCAGATGGCCGTAGACTTTGTTCCTGATGTCTATAATAACCCGCTGCCCGATGAATCCCATCAGGTATCCCTGACCGAATGTAACAAGGCCGCGGATAAAAAAGACCAAAAGGATAATCCCGATAATCATATGCAGCATGTTCAGATCTTTGTCCGCCAGGACTTTATCCACTACGTCTTTGATAATCCATGGAACCACCAGATTGGAGGCCGCTACAAGAATCATGCACAGCATCGCCATGGCAACGCGTTTTCTGTAGGGCCATATGTACTTCAGGAGTCTCCTGTAGCTTCCCATTTTGCTCATTTTTTCTTTCATGCGCCTGTTCCTTCCGCGGTTGCTAAAATGAGTGCTGCCGTACGGTGCACAGCACCCCCGGATCCCATGGCCGTGCGGACTTCTTCCAGTTCCCTGATATTTTCCTGCCGGCACTGCTCGTCCTCCAGCCACCGGGACAGGTGTTCCGCAATGCCCCGGGACGTCGCTTTCTCCTGAAGCAGTTCCGGGGTGACTTCCCTGTCGACCAGCAGATTGGGCAAACCTGCATATTTTACATGAACCAGACGCTGCGCCGCCCACCACGTAAGGGATGCCAGACGGTACACCAGAACTGTGGGAAGTTTCATGAGCGCCGTCTCCAGCGTGGCTGTGCCTGAGGAGGCCGCTGCGGCGCAGCAGATTCCCATCAGGTCATAGGTGCGGTCTGATGTCAGTATCACAGGCAGTCCCGATTCACTGATCATTTTTTCCAACAGTTCCCTGTCAATGGTTTCCGCCCGGGGCAGAAAGAATTGACAGGGAAAGTGTTCTGACAGTATTTTTCCGGCTTCCAGCATATCCGGAAGCAGTCCGCGGACTTCATTCAGACGGCTCCCGGGCATCAGCAGTATACGCCGTGCTGCAGGATCCGCCCCGAAATAGTCCATGGCTTCTTTTTGTGTCATTGAAGGATGCACGGTATCCGCCAGCGGATTTCCTACAAATGTCACAGGAGCCCCGGCTTTTTTGTAGGCTTCGGCTTCAAAGGGAAAAATGGAGGCAACCATGGAAACATCTCTGGCAATGTCTTTTGCCCGGCTCCGGTGCCATGCCCATATGGTAGGCGCGATGTAATAGACTACGGGAATGTCTCTCTTTTTGGCTTCCCGTGCCAGTTTCATATTAAATCCCGGGTAGTCTACGCAGACCAGCACATCGGGTTTTTCTTCTTCCATGGTTTCTGTGAGAAAACGGCGGAGACGCCAAAATCTGGGCAGATGACGGATGACTTCCACCAGTCCGATGATACCCAGGTCTTTGATATCATATAAAATTTTTACGCCGGCCCGGGCCATGCCGGCTCCGCCCATTCCGAACATCTCCGCTTCCGGGCAGAGACGGCGGATTTCTTCCGCCACAGCAGAGGCATGAAGATCGCCTGATGCTTCTCCTGCAGAAAACATAATTTTAGTCATGGTCACGCTCCACCGCCGCAATCACTATATGACGCCGGTCCGCTTCTTTCAGCAGTTCTTCTTTTTCAGCCAGAATGGTGCGTTCCGCCTCCACCGCCAGTACACGGCACCCGCTTTCTTCCATGGCTTTCAGTGTATCCATGCCGACTGCCGGCACATCAAAGCGGCTGTCCTGACCCGGTTTGGCTGTTTTCACCACTACGGCCCCGCCCCGCGCCAGGGCTCCGCCTCTGCGTATGCATGCATCTGTGCCTTCAATGGCCTCTACCGCCATTACAGCCAGATGCTTCACAACCACAGTCTGCCCCAGATCCATGCCGCCGATCCGTTTGGCTGCTTCAAATCCAAAAGCAATGTCTTTTTCCTCTTCTGCCGTGGGCCTTTGTCTGGTCAGCACTCCTGCCGGGGGCATGAGGGGCTTCAGGTACTGCGTCTGGTCCAGTACGGCAATGCCTTCCTTGCGCAGTTCTTCTACCAGTGCCAGCATGATGGTATCGTCTTTCCGGTCTTTCAGGGAAGCCAGCAGTTTAATGGCCCGCATATCCGGAAGGTGCAGTCCTTTAAAAAGCCATTCCTTGGTGACTTTCCCGAGCATAGTCACTTCCTGTACATTTTCTGCTGCCAGTGTTTTCATGATTTTATTCAGTTTTCCTACATGAATCTCATAAAAAACATCCGCCTCTGTCAGACGCGGATCTGTTCCCGGTATAACGGCAATGCATATGACCTGATCTCCATGCGCCCTGGCTGCGCGGATGAATTCTACCGGCAGTGTTCCTACTCCCGCCAATAAACCGACTTTGCTCATACTTTCCCCCTACTTTTTATATAAACCATTGTATCATAAACCGAAAACGGTTGCATATTTCATTCCTCGGAAGAATTTCAAAAAAAGCATAAAAAAAGACCGGATTTCATTTCAAAATCCGGTCTTTTCTATTTTTTTAGCAGAGTATATTCTCTTTATCTGTCTGCTTTTCTGCGGGAGGACTCCCCTACCGCGCTGTCTGCGGACAGTCCTGAATGACGGGGGTATTTATCTCCGCTTTTCCGTTCCTGAAGATAGGACGAATCCACCATCATCCACGTATTGAATAACTGTGAGAAAAAATCCGGTTTTTCATGTTTATTCATAGGGCACTCCTCCTCTTGCATACTATAACTTAACGTCAACGCAAATCGGTTTATCTATCTATTTATAGAATAATGCACCTGTAAACTCCTGTCAATTCATTTTATCCCCTCTTGCATAAGCAGTATTATCAAATCACATTTAGTCATCGTAATCTCCGCATTCAATGTCTTTATGTTATGCCATTTAAAATCAAGGTGCCTTCTTTCTGATTTGTTTTTTATTTCTTATTCATTGTAATTTTTCCTATATCCAATTTATGTTACAATAAAGTCAGTAATGATTCTCCGGGAGGATTCTGATGGGAGGTTTTTCTGATGAAGTATAAAACTGCTGTATGGGCCGCTTTGCTCAGCATTTCCTGCCCTCTGTTTTCTGCCTGGGCGGAGGAGCCTTTTGCCGCCGCTTATAAAACAGACGGACAGTGGGGACTGCTGAACGGCCAGGGGCAGGAGGCAACGGCTCCTGTGTATGACAAGATGGACCCGTCTCTGGAAAAGGACGAGAGTCAGCGCGCGGCGGATCTCCGCGCTTCAGCCGGGAAGGACATGAGCCGTTCTTCTCTTATTGAGGTGCAGAAAAACAGCCGCAGGGGTTTTCTGGACCGTACGGGGCATGTCGTTGTACCGGCAGAGTACCAGGACCGTTCTGTATGGAAAGACGGCCATCTGGCTGTGGAACAGAACCGCCGACTGGGATTTTATGATCTGTCCGGCCGGCAGACTTCTTCTTATTCGTATAAGGAGGTCTCTGATTACCGTGACGGTATGGCCGCTGTCCGGACAGACAGGCTGTATGGTTTTGTCGATGGAGAGGGCCGTGAAACTGTCCCCGAGCTGTATCAGAATGTCAATCTTTTCTCCGGCGGTCTGGCTGTGGTGAAAAAGGACGGAAGCTGGGGCGCTGTCAATGCTTCCGGAGGTACGGCTGTTCCTTTTCTTTATGAAGATGCCGGCCCTTTTTTCAGCGAAGGGCTCCTGGCTGTCAAAAAAGGCGGTCTTTGGGGTTATGTGAATACGTCCGGACAGGCTGTGATTCCTTTTGTCTATGAACAGGCCTCTCCCCTTTTTCATGAGGGGCTGGCCGCGGTCAAAAAGAAAGGAGCTCTTTGGGGATTTATCAATCCTCAGGGGGATGAAGTGATTGCTCCCCGTTTTGACGAGGTGCTGACTCCTTTCAGCGAGGGGCTGGCTGCCGTGCGGACTTCTGACGGAAATGCTTATATTGACAAGTCGGGCAAAATGGTATTTTCTGCTAATTTTGACCAGGTATACGCGTTTCATGGCGGACTGGCCGAATACAGAACAGGGGAAGTTGTTTCACGGCCGCTGCGTGCTTCGATTTCTGTCGGATGGGGCGGTTTCCGGGGAGGCCCCTGGGGACCGGGAGGTCCTTTCGGATTTGGTCCGGGCTGGCGGTTCGGCCCCTTCTTCTATGATCCGTGGTTCTGGGATCATTCTATGTATGATCAGGAGGAGATTCACCGGGGATATATAGACCGTTCCGGCCGTATCATCGCTGATGCTGCTCTGGAT
>DIDD01000035.1 GCA_002417965.1 Veillonellaceae bacterium UBA5809 | reverse complement strand
GAAGGGCCTGTGCTGAAATGCACAGGCCCTTCTCTTTTGCGAAATAAAAGAAATTTCTTCTTTCTATTTTCTGTATTTGTTTTATAATAAAGAGGCATACAGTCAATTTAAATCTATATGATGGAGCTGATGGAATGGAAAGTGTGTTTGCCGCGGTTAACAGTATCTTAGCCTTTATCGGACCTGTGTCAGATTTTTTTTGGGAGTTTCCGGCCAATTTTGCGTGGTATAGAAATATACCGGTTCTGGGTAATTTTTCATTGGCTATTATTGTCCTGGTGGGATCAGGCATTTATTTTTCGATACGTCTGAAATTCATTCAAGTTACCTATTTCAAAGAGTCTCTTCAGCTTTTGGTGGCACGGCGTACAGCTCATACAGGTATTTCGCCTCTGGCGGCTTTTTTGCTGAGTTCTGCCATGAGAGTAGGGCCCGGGAATATTATTGGCGTGACCGGGGCGATTACGGTAGGAGGACCAGGGGCGTTGTTCTGGATGTGGATTTCCGGATTCTTCGGAATGGCTACTGCTTATATGGAGAGTGTTCTGGCTCAGATATTTAAGGAAAAAAAGGGCAGTGAGTTTGTGGGCGGCCTTCCTTTTTACAGCAGAAGGCTTTTGGGAAACCGTGCTTGGGTAGGCATCACTGTATCTTTTGTCTATATTATGTATGCCATGTTCTGCCTTCCAGCACAGGGATTTAATGTCGTTTCGTCTGTGGGGGCCATGGGAGAAATTCTTACGGGAGCCCAGATTCCTACGCAGTCTTCTTTTTATTATATTACGGCGGCTGCTGTGGTTTTTATTGCGGCTCTGATGGCTTTTGGAGGCATACGGAGGGTCTCCCATGCCAGCAATGCCATGGTGCCTTTTATGGCAGTGGTTTATGTAGTGACGGCACTAGTGCTTATTTTCAGCAATACAGACAGTCTTCCTTATTTTTTTCATGCGGTGTTTTATGGTGCTTTTCATCCGGAGGCCATTTTTGGAGGTCTCTTCGGCACAGCTCTGGTGCAAGGTGTTAAAAGAGGACTGATGGTGAACGAAGCAGGACAGGGAACTATTACCATGGCGGCGGCTGCAGCTGATGCGAAGCATCCTTGTGAACAGGGACTGATTGCCTCGCTGGGAGTTATGATGGATACGCATATTATCTGCACAATGACGGGGTTTATTGTGGTTATGGCGCATAATTGGGATACGAACCCGGCATGGATGGAGGCAGGCAAATTACCTAAATTTCTGCTTTCGGTCGATGAGCTGACACCCATGGGCTATAATGATATTGTGACATTTATGATTACTCTCTGTTTTTGTTTGTTTGCCTATACGACGATGGTGGGGATGATCTCTTATTCAGAAATTGCGGCAAACCGGGTCAGCCGAAGCCGTTTGTTTATTAATGGTGTCCGCAGTTTTGGCGTGTTTGTATCAGCCTTCGGAATTCTTTGTAATATTGCCGGATATGATTTGGGTAATCTCTGGGCTTTTTCTGACTTGGGAAATATCATTATTGTGTATGTCAATGTGCCCATGCTGTATCTGGGCGCCAGATATGTACTGCGTGCGACACAGCATTATAAAGCAACCGGAGGCGCTGATTTTACATCAGATGTAATCGGCATTTCATGCCCATATTGGGACAAAAAAATTTCTGCGGTCAATGATATACAGGACAGGCGGCATGCAGGAACTGTCAGTCCTGTGGACGCAGAGTAATCAAGCTGGGAAATGGTTAAGAAAATTCATACCCCTTAAAGTTAGTCCAGCTAATTTTAAGGGGCATTTTTATGGCGTATTCCGGTCGGGTCATAACGGAGAGTTCTGCATGGTATAATCATATGTATAAGAGGAAAGGGACATGTTATGGAAATGACTTTTGTTGTACCGGCGGACAGGTCTCCCCAGAAGCTGAGCCGTTTTATCCGTTCAGGAGGGCGCCTGTCCTGCAGTTTATGGAAAAGAATTAAATGGAATGGACAGGTCACTGTTAACGGGGTACCTTCTTATTCAGCCAATATGCCGGTCAGGAGCGGAGACAGAATTGTCTGTACATGGCAGGAGGAATCGGACATTATTCCTTCTATGGGACCGCTGCATGTTATTTATGAGGATGAGTGGCTGGTGGTTGTAGATAAGCCGGCTGGACAGATTATTCATCCTACAGGCAGAACTGTATGTGATACCCTGGTGAATGCAGTGGCTGGTTATTATAAGCGTACGGGACAGCAAACGGGATGCCATCCGGTATATCGGCTGGACAGAAATACAACGGGCCTGGTTGTGGTAGCCAAGTCGGCTTTTGTCCAGCATCATTTAACGGCAGAACATGACAGGATCCGCAGGATTTATCTGGCATTGACTTCAGGTATACCGGATCCGCCGTCCGGTATGATTGACAGTCCGATCGGACGTAAAGAGGGGAGTATCATAGAATGGACAGTCAGACAGGATGGAAAAGAAGCAGTCACGTCCTATCATGTCCTTCAGAAATTTACAGACTATGCGCTTGTGGCGCTTCATCTATTGACTGGGAGGACACATCAGATACGTGTTCATATGGCTGATATGGGGCATCCTCTTTTGGGAGACGATTTGTATGGAGGACCCTGCAGACTGATAGGAAGACAGGCACTTCATGCGGCGCAGGTTTCTTTTGTTCATCCTGTCACGGGAGAGAAGCTCCTTTTTACATCACCTGTTCCAGAGGACATGGCAGTTCTGACAGGAATGGTTTCTGAGACTGTATTTGACAGGCAGGAGCTGAAAGAGGGCGGTCTGTGATGAGGTTGTGGCATGAATGCCTGCTGCCGTATCTCCCTGACCGGCAGCTTTTGGGACAGCACCGGGAATGCTGCGCTCTCCGGGGAAGAGGATGGGGACGCCGCCACCGTACAGTGGATTATGTTTTTATCCATTCTCCATACTGCCTGTTCCTTTATCACAGGAGGGTCATGAATGAAATGGAATGCCGTGGATTTCAACCAGGAGCGGAATGGAGAAATCCGAAATACAGGGGGCGTTTTATGAAACCTTATGAAGTTTTGGAACCAATCTGCCCGGAAGGACTTATTTTTCCGGAGCATAACAGTTCTTATCTCCGGGAGTGCATCCATAATTTGAAGAGCAAGGGGATTGTGATTCCTGATGATATAGGGAAAAACAGGAAAGATATCAGTAAAAATGAAGATTGACTTTCCGTAAGAGCTGTGACAAAATAGAAACAAGATTTTTTAATTGAACAGAGCCTTATGAAAACCAAGGAAGCGGAGATCAAAACGGGATATGCACGTACAGAGAGCAGGGGCAGATGAGAGCCTGCCGGACGCAGCCTGTCAAATGGACCGCAGAGGGGGCAGTGAACGGGATTTTCCTCAGTATTCTGCAACGCATTGCGGGCGTTATACGCAGGGAATATGTCAGTATTCTGCAGAGGGGGGTCAAAAGATCCAATCAAGGTGGCACCGCGGA
>DIDD01000039.1 GCA_002417965.1 Veillonellaceae bacterium UBA5809 | reverse complement strand
GAAGAACATTCTGAATATTGGGCTAAATTATGGTATGTGCCGGCTGTTTTCTTTTTTCTTTTCTGCAGTATTCTGGTATGGGATGAATTGGCAACCTACAGGGTTTTTACTTTTACAGAAATTCTTTTAATTCATGTGGTATGGACCATAGGAGCTCTTTTTTCCTGTATGCTGTTTCTCATGATACTGAGAGAAAGACTGCTCAGGGCCTGCGCACAGAATGATTTGTACTCGGCCTCGGAAAATCTGCACAGACAGAAAAAAGAATATGAGCGCATGCAGGAAACCATTGAAAAAACACGGAAAATGCGTCATGATATGAGACAGCACCTGTTGGTACTGAAAAATCTGGCACAGAATCATGATGGCAAACGGTTTCGTGATTATATGAAAGATTATGCATCCATGCCGGACATGGCGCAGCGCTTCATGCTGTGTGACAACTTTGCGGTCAATGCTCTGCTGCAGCACTACTTTTCCCAAGCAGGGCAGGAAGGAATTAAATTAAAGATCAAAGTGGATTTTCCTGAAAACCTTCCTGTTTCAGAGAATGATCTTGTCAGCGTTATGGGAAATCTTCTGGAAAATGCATTGGAGGCCTGCCGGCGCCAGACAGAGGGAGAGCGCTTTATTTCTGTTCAGGGAGAAGTGATTCATGACACTATGGTGATGTTTGTC
Source organism: Veillonellaceae bacterium UBA5809 (assembly GCA_002417965.1). Lineage (GTDB taxonomy): Bacteria > Bacillota > Negativicutes > Veillonellales > Dialisteraceae > UBA5809. The sequence continues at coordinate 21,574 of DIDD01000039.1, read as the reverse complement.
GTACGGAACAGCTACAGCGGCGAAATTCTGGAAACAGAAGGTCATTTTATTTCTTCTAAAAGGAAAAATGGACAATTCGGCATAGGTCTTGATTCGGTTAGAAATTTTGCCGAAGAAAGAGGCGGCATGATGAAGGTAACTTATGAAAATCATGTTTTCGAAGTCTATATTCTTTTGAAATAAGGTTGGTTATAATCAGTCAGCCTCTCCTACCATGAGCGGGGTATATCATGGCGGGAGAGGCTGTTTTATATATACCTGATTATGACCGGACAGCACTGCAGCGGGAAAATATACAGGTTTTTCCGACAGACCATTGCACAGATCATTCTTTTTCTTTACAATTGTTTATATCAAAAGGACAAATGTCATATTTTACGGCTCTTCTGGCATCTCTGTGGGTAAGAAATGCCGCTTTCCCTTGTAATCAAGCCACATTGGGGACATTCGACTTTCGATTAGGAAGTGGGATGCGGATATCTGAGCATACTAGGTACACCATATCCATCATGTTTTGAATATTCCTAAAGCCATATGCCTTACGGATGATCAGCTTGATTTTGTTGTTAGTTGCTTCGATTCTCGCATTACTCAGACCGAGGCAGATCGTATTAAGGATATGCTTCTTGTGACGTTTGATCTTTTTGTAGAGAGCTTTGAAAGCAGGTATTCTGCTATGGCTCGCCCACCAGAGCCAGTGTTTCAACTCAGCCTCCGCCTGCTCAACATCAGTTGACTTTAACAGAAGCCGCAGTGATTCTTTTAGGCAGTAAGCCCTGTACAACTGAGGATCCTTCGCCTGGATTATATCCAACCGGGTCTGCTGCTTTTCGGTCAGGTGTTCATGAGCTTTGCCAAGCGTGTAGCTGGAATTCTTGATTTCGGATGCCTTGGCTCTAGCCGCCTGAACTTCGGAGACGATTTTGTCACCGGCCTTCGGACGGCCTCGCTTCTGTGGATTATCCCTGGACATTTGCTTTGCCTTCTCATAGGCAACACGCCAGCGATCCTTACGGACTGCGTCAAGCGCCTCCATAGCCCATTCGACGACGTGGAAAGGATCTACACAGCGTTCACAATCAGGAGTAAACTCATTGACGCAGTCGGTGATCCAACGTGCTCCATCACCAGTAACAACTTTGATGCTGGCGAGCTGATCGTCAGTGAGACTTTTATAAAACTGTTCGAGCACAGATTTGCCGTGCCCATCGGCGACCCAGACAACTGTATTGGTATCGTGATTTACGACTATCGTGATGTACTTGTGCCCCTTCCGGTAACTAGTCTCATCGATACCGATATTCACCAATCCGTTCAAACGCCTGGCTCGTTCCGGCTCCAGGTCTCGCAAAGCTCTGGACATGCAATTTCCAACGGTCTGCCAGTCGATCCGCATGTAGCTAGACACAGCGCTGCGTGGTAAATATGTGGCAAGCCATGCAACTGTCAGAGCGAAATCCTTTGTGAAACTGCTCTGGGCATACGCCCATGGAACAGCAGCGGTGATAACACCATGTTCCGGGCAGATGATTCGATGGGTAGCCGCTTCGATCTCAACGATGATTCCTGAAAAGTCCAGCCCACGCCAGATCTTATTTTTCTTGGTCGGCCGGTCGTATCTGGGGAGGTGTCTTCTCCCGCAGAAAGGGCAGTCATCCTGATGCCAAGCAGTAGGACGAGCCTTGATCCGAAGATGTGTGACACCATCCACATCATTGTAGAAGTTGTAAGATTCTACAACAGTGTTCTTGACATTGAGAAGTTTTTTGCATAAGGTATCAGCAGAAGCCATCTTGATTCTCCTTTATCGTTGATGTTTGGTCGCTGATACTATACAGGAGTCAGGGTGGCTTTTCAATATGTGATTGTTAAAAACAGTGGGCGAGGCAGAGGCTACTTACCCACAATCATGCCCGAAGCCTCTATTTTACATGTCTTTGACAAAGAAATGTGGAATTCCTTTACAGAGTATTTTTATGATAGGAAGAGACAGCAAGGCGGGGGAGAATTATGAAGAAATGGGTGCAGTGCGCAGCGGTGCTGATATTGGCAGGGATCACTGCAGGGTGCATGGGAAAATCTTATATAGAGGAGCTGCGGACGATTACTGTCATTGACCGGGAAAGCGGGTCAGGCACAAAATATTCTTTTGATGCCATGACCGGCTTGAATGAACCCCTGGCGGGCGGAGAGCGTGACAGGACAGTGAATTCTGCTTTGGTGATGAACAGTACAGATCAGGTTCTCATGCGTGTGTCCCGTGACCGTGATGCCATCGGATATGTTTCTATGGGATCTGTAACTTCAAAAGTGAAAATACTTTCCGTCAATGGAGTCAGACCTCCGTCTGATCTGACAGGGGCCGAAGTCTACCCCCTGACACGTCAGGTGTATCTGATCTTCCGGGGCAATGAAAAACAGGAAGCTGTTCTTGATTTTATGGAATTTATTAAGAGCAGGGATGGAGCCGGTATTTTGATCAAAGAAGGGTTCAGTCCTGCCTGGGAGAGCAAGTCCGCTTATCGTCCGCGCAGCGTGTCTGGAAATATATCAGTGGGAGGATCGTCTTCTCTCCGCCCTGTTATGCAGCGTATGATTGCATCTTATGAAGCCTATCAGCCCCGGGTCCGTGTGAGTCTCCAGGATGGAGATTCTCTGATGGGAGTCCATATGGTGCTTTCCGGAACGATTTCCATAGGGCTTTTGTCACGGCCTCTCACCGCAGAAGAAGAAAAAGAGGGAGCCAGGTCCTGGCTGATGGCCAAACAGGCGGTGGCAGTGGTGGTGAATCCCCAAAATCCTATAGAAAACATATCTGAGGAAGAACTGAAAAGTATTTATACAGGGAGAATGACAACATGGCCGGGTACGAAAGAAAACAACTGATAAAAGACCGGATCCTGGATTATATCATGACGGCAGCCGGTGTTTTGTCACTTATGGCTGCAGTCTCGGCGGCGGTTTTCATACTTCTCAGAGGGATACCGCAGCTTTTTACATGGGGGTCTGCAGAATTATTTGGCATGAGATGGGCCCCATCGGATATACCTCCGTCATTTGGGCTGTTCCCATTTATAACAGGCACATTCTGGATTTCGGTAAGCACTCTTTTTCTCTCAGTACCGCCTGCAGTGCTGACTGCGGTTTATATGATATATTTCAGCCGCCCGGGCCAGGAGAAGTACATGTTGTTTATAACAAGATTCATGGCGGGGATTCCGGCTGTTGTGCTGGGGGTGATGGGAGTCACATCAGTGGTTCCTTTTATACATCATTGGATAGGAGGCACGGGAAGCAGCATCCTCACAGCATCTTTGACGCTGTCGATGATGGTCATGCCCACACTTTGCCTGGGCTGCCGTTCTGCGGTCCTCTCCGTTCCATGGAAATACTATCAGGGAGCCCGCGCGTTGGGCATCAGTCATGAAAAAACAGTTTTTCTTCTCATGGTGCCTCAGGCATGGCGGGGGATCTTGACAGCGGTTCTTTTTTCAACGGGACGGATTATGGGAGAAACACTGATTGTTGTTATGACAGCGGGAAACCAGGCATGGATGCCGGATTCATGGCTGGATGGAGTCAGGACGCTGACAGCCAATATCTTCTTGGAAATGAGTTATGCGCCGGGAGACGGAGGAGATCCGGTGTTGGCGGCAGCCGCTGTTTTGCTGATTTTCATATTTGCAGTGCAGCTTTTATTTTCTGTGATGAGAAGAAGGTGTTTCCCCTATGGAAAATAGGCGTTCAATAGATACAAGGTGCAGAGTGCTCAGAGTGTTTTCACTACTGGCAGCGGCGGCTGTTATGATTGCTTTTCTTACAACAGCAGGAGGGATATTTGTTAAAGGCATCCCTGAATTTACGTCAGGACTTTTTTCTTATATCTATACGGAAAGGAATTTTTCACTTTTTCCGTCACTGATTGGTACATTTTACATGACGGCAGGGGTTCTGCTGATTGCAGCGCCTTTAGGAGGCATAACCGGTTTGTGGCTGAGTGGTTTTTCCCTTGAAGACAGAACCTACCGGATAATCTCAACATTGATTGACTGTCTGAATGGAATGCCGTCTATTTTATATGGATTATATGGATTTTTGTTTTTTGTTGTTTTTATGGGAATTGGATATTCTCTGCTTTCGGGAATTCTCGTACTTATTATCTTGATACTTCCTATGATAATCCGCATTTCGGAGAAAGCCTTCCGTTCTGTTTTCTGCATGTACAGGGAAACAGGGGAAGCGCTTGGAATATCCCGTGTTTCTATGCTTCGGCATGTGGTGGTGCCGCAGGCTTTTCCTGATATTACGGCAGGTATCATTCTGTCGGCGGCAAGAATCAGTGGATCCGCTGCAGCCCTTTTATATACATCAGGTACTGTGGCTCAGATCCCGGGCAGTTTGATGGATTCAGGGAGAACGCTGGCAGTTCATGTATATTTGCTGTCATCGGAAGATACAGAAGGGGGATCTGTTTATGCAGCCATGGTTATATTGGTTTTAATAACAGGAATTCTTAATGAACTGGCATTCTATATAATAGGGAGACGGAAGCATGAATGATGAATGGATATATAGAGAGAAGGATACACTCCATGTCTTTGACGTCAGATGTCTTTCCCTCTGGTATGGGAATGTACAGGTGCTTCATGAACTGTCCCTGTCTTTTATCCGGGGGCATGTTACAGCAGTGATCGGACCTTCAGGATGCGGAAAGACATCTTTTCTTAAGGTACTGAACCGTATGACAGATTTGGAAAAACGGTGCCGGTGGGAAGGCACTGTAATTTATGACAATATGGATATATCCCGTATCCAGGATGTCAACTGTCTGCGCCGTGCGGTGGGAATGATTCCCCAGATACCGAATCCGTTTCCCCTCTCTGTATATGAGAATCTGGCTTTTCCTCTCCGTGCATGCGGAGTGGAAGTGCGGCAGACAGTTGATGAACAGGTGGAATCGGCACTGCGCCGTGCAGATGTATGGGAAGAAGTCAAAGACTGTCTGACGATGGACGCACGGAAACTTTCAGCCGGCCAGCAGCAGAGACTCTGTATTGCCAGAGCCCTGGTTATGAAACCGGATGTTCTTCTTTTTGATGAACCTGCATCGGCCATGGATCCTGTAGCAATGATGAGGCTGGAAGATCTATTTCAGGAACTGAAGAAAATGTATTCTCTCATTGTGGTGACACACAATATGCAGCAGGCAGCGCGCTGTGCCGACGAAACAGCTTTGTTGGTTCAGGGACGGCTCGTGGAATATGGTACATCAGATGACTTTTTTTCCATGCCGAAAAAAAGAGAAACAGAAAACTATATTACAGGACGATTCAGTCAGGAGGTGCGGTCAGGTGGCAAGGACAAAATTTGACAGACAAATGGAACATCTCCAGGCAAATTTAGTGATTATGGCCAGTCTTCTGGATAAAAACAGGGAATATTTTGTCAGGTCTGTAACAGAAAAAAATCCTTCTATGGCAGAAAAGGCAGCTCATATCGATGATGAACTTCAAAAATACAAAAGTCATGTGGAATCACAGTGCCTGATGCTTTTTATTAATCAGCAGCCGGTGGCGGGAGATATGAGGCGCATATCGGCAGCTTTGAAAATTATTACTCATTTGAAACGGATGAGCGCCCAGATCACAGCTGCCGTGCGCATTATATCCTCCATTCTTGATGACGGAATTCTGGAAGATATTCCTCATGTAGTGGACTTGTCAGAAACAGTAGGCAGTGTAGTTAATATTTGTATGACGGCTCTAATTCATAAAGATTTGGAAGAAGCGGCGAAAATGAATCAATATGATGACCGGATTGATTCGCTCTTCTGGGAAGTCCGGCGTGAAATTTCGGAGTATCTGGCGACAGTCAGAGGGCATGAGGAAGCGGCGCTGGATCTGCTTCTGGCGGCGAAATATATGGAAAAAACAGGGGATCATGCAGTATCCGCATCCCGGTGGGTCATTTTTTCAATTACGGGTTCACGATAAGGAGGAACAGTCATGGCGCTTATTTATTGTGTGGAAGATGATGAAAGTATACGGGAACTCGTCAGTTATGCCCTTCACAGCCAGGGGTTTGACGTTAAAGGACTTGAATCCGGGAAAGAACTGAATGAAGCGCTCCGGGCAGAAATGCCTGATTTGGTCTTGCTGGATATTATGCTTCCGGGAGAAGACGGTCTGACAATCTTGAAAAAATTGAAATCCAGAGAAAATGAAAAAAATATACCGGTTATTATGATGACGGCCAAATCCAATGAATTTGATATTGTTAAAGGACTGGATTTAGGAGCTGATGATTATGTGACCAAACCTTTTGGCATCATGGAACTGCTTTCAAGAATACGGTCAGTCCTCAGAAGGAGCCGCCGCTCTTCTGATGAGGAACAGTTGATACTGGCTTATGGAACAATTATAGCTGACAGAAAACAGCATACGGTGTCAGTTGATGGGAAAGACATCTCTTTGACACTGAAGGAGTTTGACCTTCTGTGCTATCTGCTGCTGAACAAGGAAATTGTCCTGTCCCGTGAACAGATTATGCAGGCAGTCTGGGAAGTTTCATTTGAAATGGAGAGCCGTACTATTGACATGCACATCATGAGTCTGCGTCAGAAACTGGGCAGTCAGGGGCGTCTGATACGTACTGTGAGAGGTGTCGGGTACCGGCTGGGAGACAGACGATGAGAGAACGCATATACGGCAGTCTTCTTTTGATGGGAATGCTGGCTATTTTCCTGACATTTGCACTCAGTTCTTATTTTTATTATCAGGGAATAAGAACGCAGATTGGGCAGGAATTGGCGCATATGACATCACTCACGGCAGAAGGACTGACCGGTGACCAGGCAAAAGATATACGGTATTTGAATAATGTCATTGACCAATCTGAGAGAAACCTGCGTATTTCATGGATAGAAACGGACGGAACCGTTATTTATGAGTCCATGCCGGGGGCAGATGCAAATTACATGGAAGAGCCTGAAATAGAGCAGACATTGGCCCATAAATCAGGAAAATCCGTGAGGAAAGATCCATCAGGCGGTACGGCCTATTATTATGCCAGAATGCTGGAGGACGGCAGCATTCTCCGGTTTTCTTCAGAAAGAGAAAGTCCTCTGGAAGCTATGTCGCCTGTCATTCCCGGGGTGATAGGGCTGCTGGGCCTTTTTATGATGGGATGTATGTTCGCCGCAAAAAAACTGACGGAATATCTTCTTAAACCGCTCAGTCATGTGGGAACGGCCATGGAAGAAATCATGAACGGGAAACCGGGCACATTGATCGCCGGATACAGTGAATTGGAACCGTTAATTGCAAAAGTCCGCAATCAGAAGGAACAAATTCAGGATTACCTCCGGGACATAGAAGAAGACAGAAATACCATCAGAACAATTATAGATACCATATCTGATGGTATTATTCTTCTGGATGATCGGAAGGAAATTATCGATTACAATCAAAAAGTAGAAGAAATTTTTTCACTTAAAGCCGAAATGAGATGCCGATCGATTGCCGTTGTCTATCATGATGCTGACTGGCTGAGAGCTATTGGACGCGCTTATTTGAAAGACCGACAGATTTATACCATGAATATCAGCGGACGTCCTTTTGAAGCCATTATGACCAAAGCCGTGCTTTCAGAATCGATGACAGGTCTTTTAATTGTACTGCGGGATATGACAGCCAGCTATGAGACGGAGAAAATGAGAAGAGAATTTTCAGCTAATGTATCTCATGAGTTAAAAACACCGCTTACATCCATCAGCGGATTTGCAGAAATGATTGCAGCGGGGATGGTGGACGGATCCGATGACATCAAACTGTTTGGAAGCCGGATTTATGAAGAAGCCCGCCGTCTGTTGGCGCTGATAGATACCATTATGCATTTATCACGGATTGAGGAGAAAGCAACGACGATCACGTGGAAAACAGTGGCTATGGAAGATCTGATCCGGCATGCGGCAGAAATTCTTCAGCCCCAGGCGGAAAAGCGTCATGTGACAGTAACTATGAGCCTGCAGCCTCTTTATGTATATGGGAATGCTTCACTGTTGGCTGAGCTTGTAATGAATTTGCTTGATAATGCCGTCAAATACAACAGAGAAAACGGGACCATTCACGTAGACATGAAGGCGGCAGAAAGCCATTTGATTATGGTTGTCAGCGATACAGGCATAGGAATTCCCAAGGATAAGCAGAACAGAGTTTTTGAACGCTTCTACCGGGCGGATGAAAGCCGTAATAAAATGATCAGCGGTACCGGACTGGGGCTCGCCATCTGCAAACACATTGTGGCACAGCACCATGGAACAGTCTCAATTCAGAGCGTGGAAGGGGAAGGAACATCGGTGGCAGTTACTCTTCCTAGAATGACGGAGACTGAAATCTCCAATGAAAAAACGACAGCCGAAACAGCGATCCAGGAAGCGGCTATGGCAGAGGCGGCCAAAGAGTCAGAATCTCTGCCGGCACCAGACGGAGATTCCGCGGAGGAACTGGAATCGAAAGAAAATGGGACAGCCGGTTCAGATGGAATCCGCGTGAGAGACAAGGGCGAGAAAAAAGAAAACAAAAAGAAAGAGAAACGGGACAAAAGGGAAAAAAAGAAACATTGAATCGATTTGCAAAGCTCCTGTGAAATCAGATGAAGGGCGGTGCAGGAAAGGAAATATAAAAAAAGAGGAGGGTCTATGAAAGGGAACCGGAGGATGGAATTCCTGGATTCATGGCGGGGAAGTGTGATTATCAGTATGATTCTCTACCATGCCTGCTGGGATCTGGTATGGATTTTCGGTATTTCCTGGCAGTGGTTTACAGGTATATCTGCCTGGATTTGGCAGCAAAGCATATGTTTGTCATTTATTTTTTTATCAGGATTCTGCTGGAATATGGGAAGACATCCTCTTCGCCGGGGAGCCATTGTTTTGGGGGCAGGAGGAATGGTCACCGTTTCCACGGTGCTGTTCTTTCCGGAAGGTCCCATATTTTTCGGTATTCTTACACTGCTTGGAACAGCCATGACCGGAACAGTTTTCCTACATGGCTGTTTTCAAAAAGTGAATCCGTCAGCCGGTATTCTGTCCAGTCTCCTTATGTTTTTTCTGTTTCAGAAATGGAGGTGGGGCATCATCGGAGCTTTTCAGATACAGGAATCGTCTGCTTCAGTATTTTCTCCAGTATTCCGTGCATGGATAGGATATCCGGCACAGGGATTCTATTCCGCCGATTATTTTCCTCTGCTGCCATGGATTTTCATTTTTTGGGCAGGCTATTTTACATATCGGAAAATGGAAGCATGGAAAAATTTTCCGGTCTTTATGTATCGGGGTCATTCATTCTTTTCGTGGACAGGGAAGCAGTCACTTTTGATTTATCTGCTTTATCAGCCGGTGCTGCTGTTGGGTATGCATATTTACTTTAATGGGCTTGATTTTATGGAATAAGGCAGCCGGAGACAGAAAAAAGCGCCATATCCCACTTCTAAGGGAAAGGCGCAAGAAATAAAGCCGGGAATCATGGGGCGGAGAGAACTGCAGAGGTTCAGCCCTGCAGGACAGTAGCCTGAAAGATACCGGCCTTTCCATCCCAGTTTAATTGATAATAATACAGAGTGCCGTCTTCTGCAGTCAATGTGAGAAGGAGGTCCTTTTTTTGAGGTTTAATTTCCGCTCTTTTCCAACTGCCCGGTATGGAAGCCGCTGAGAAAACCTGGTTAAAGGCCCCATCTTTATAAGAAATAATCAGACATCCTTCCGGATCCCCCGTCTGAATCAGATAATAACGCTGGCCGTTTCCTGACTGAATGATGGGAATCAGGGAGAACCGGACACTCTGCATATGGGTATCCTGCAGTGCGGGAAAAGGAATACGGTCCAGTTTCAATCCGGGCTGATCGGGATCTTTTGTGAAAAAAGACAATGACATAACATGTCCTTCTGAGGACGGGATCTCAGCCAGAAGAGACTGGGTGCCTGTCAGTGCCATTCGTGCGGATACAGTTCCGCCCTGAACGGTAAGATCTGATTCGGGGGCGGTAATCCAGTCAGCATGGACAGGCAGGGACAGACAGAAAAAAGCTGCTGCCGTGCAGAGAAAAAGATGTTTATTCATAATATCCCTCTTTCCTTTTTCCTTTATTATACATCAAAGTCTCCTGCCATGGAAAAGTCATGTTGACTGCTTCAGCACATATCCGAAAGCTTCCTTTTTCCCATGGATTTCTTCTATATAAACACCCTGCAGTTCGGGGGCAAATCCGGGGAATTCATTGATGCTGTCCACCAATGCTGAAAAATACTGCTGTGCGGAAGAAGTCCAGCGTTCTCCCGGAATAACGGCAAGGATACCCGGAGGATACGGGAGAGCTCCCTCCAGAGCGGTACGGCCTTCAATTTCTCCCATAGGCACCAATTCGCCCTGATTACGCACCAGGGCAATATGTGCTTCATACGGAGACAGCGCATAAGGAGGAAAATGCCGGCGCTGAAATAATTCTTTCTGCCGGTCTTTTATTCTTCTTTCCTTGTAAAAAGACTGCATTTTCCCGCAGAGCCACTGTATGGATTTTCCCTTATAAAAGAAGAGATATCGTTCATAAATTTCCGGAAGCACACGCTGCATGGGCGCATTATTTTCGATCAATAATTCAAAACGGACAAGAGCATCCGTCAGAACTTTCATTTTTTCCTTCGTTTCAGCGGGAGTTAAAAGAAAGAGAATTGTATTTAAGTCAGATTTCTCAGGAATAATGCTCTGATCCCGTAGATAATTGGCCAGAATTACAGCAGGGATTCCAAAAGACTCATATTCGTTAGTCTGCAGGCAAATTCCCGGGGTGGTGAGCTGGAGCTTCATGGGATCGATAAAGTACTGTCCTGGCCCGTATCCATCAAAAGAATGCCAGGAGGCTCCGGGATCAAGACGGAAATAATCTATATCCTGGGCCATTTCTTCCGTGTCACCCTCTTCCCAGGGGACTCCATGAACAGTGGGAGGGATAAAAGGTTTGACCAGATGACACCGGCGGAGGATTTCTTTCCGCGCCTCGATGCCTGTTTTTACAGCGTCTGTCCACAGGCGGATACCGGCGGGGCCCTCTGCTATACGCGCATTAATGTCAAGAGATGCAAACATGGGATAGAAGGGAGATGTGCTGGAATAGAGCATATAAGCATTGTTAAAATGTTTATGGTTCACATAACGGTCCTGTCCGGCAATATGACTGTCTTTTTTGTGAATCTGGGAAGTCTGGGAAAATCCGGCCTGCTGTTTATGTACAGACTGAGTGACAAGAATTCCAGGATCTTCAGGTCCCAGATTCAGCAGGAGGGGACTGCAGTCCCGCATCATGGGGATAAACTGCTCATACCCGACCCAGGCTGAATCAAATAGAATATAGTCACATAGATGGCCGATCCGGTCCACCACCATGCGGGCGTTATAGACAGTGCCGTCGTATGTGCCCAGTTGAATGACCGCAAGGCGGAAAGGCCGCGGAGAAGCGGCTTTTGCAGGATCCCTGAGAGCGGCTTCTTTCCGGAGATAACCTTCATCGAAGCAGCGGTCGGGAATACCGCCTATAGAGCCCAGAGGATTTCTGGCAGTTTCCATATAGACAGGAACAGCGCCCAGCTGGATGAGAGCACCGTCATCAATGGATTTATGATTATTCCGGTCATAAAGAATCAGATCGCCCGGGGTAAGGAGAGCCTGGAGAGCGATTTTATTGGCCGTGGAAGTGCCGTTGAGAACAAAGTATGTTTTATCGGCGTGATATACACGGGCAGCATGCTGCTGGGCATAAAAAGCAGGTCCTTCATGAATCAGAAGATCACCCAGCTTCACGTCGGCATTACACAAATCTGAACGGAAAAGACGGTCACCGAAAAATTCCAAAAAAATGCGTCCAGCCGGAGTTTTACGAAAAAAATCGCCTCCCTGGTGGCCGGGACAGTCAAACTGAACGGGATGGGCATCCACATAATGCATTAATTCCTTGAAAAATGGAGGAAGCACCTGCGATTCATAGGATGCAGCTTCTTTTTCCACAGCCATGGCAAAAGCGGCAGGATCAGCTTCCCATTGGGAAGATGTGCAGTAATGAATAGTCCTCAATGGGGCAGGACTGTTTTTTTCTCCAATGACAAACAATGGAATTTCAAAACAGGTATGAATGATTTTTTCGGCGGAATCAGGTTCCTCAGAAGTGACTACAGCAGCCGAAATATCTGTACAGTCTGTTTCATCTAAAAAGATCCACTGCCGGGCAAAAGGGCACTGCATGTATTTTTCAGCCTTTGGGCTGCAGGCGATTTTCATATAATTCACAGGGCATCCTCCTTGTCAGATATCATGAATGAGGTCATAAAAACCAAGAGTCAATTTATTATACATGCATAAGACGGACTGTTCAATTGCCCGGGCACGCCCTATATAATATATGCGTATTTTGCATACATGATAAAATACAAAAATTGAATCTGGGAGGATTTTATATTTTATTTTATAGATTTTATCGTAGAAAACAGAGGATTATTCATGCCGGTGTATGAAATGCATAAAAGTAAACAAAAAAATGGAAAATCAAAAAAAATAATAAACAATATAGAGGCTGTGGAAATTGCATGCAGAATAAGGATTTATGCCGAATAGAACGCAGAGTAAGCTATGCGTTTAAGTTATTCATTTATGATGTAAGTGTTTCGAAATAATTGAATTTATGATATAGTGGCTAAGGGCAGTCAGCAGCCCATTTTTTGAAGAGGTGATGTGAATGTCAAAGTATAATCCTTATGAAAACATGCTGCATGTATTGGACCGCGCTGCAGAAAAACTGCAGATGCAGACCAATGATTATGAGTTTGTGCGGCATCCCGAAAGAGAACTCACAGTAAGTATCCCCATTATGATGGATGACGGACATGTAGAAGTCTTTTCCGGATACAGGGTACAGCACAATACAGCCCGGGGTGCAGCCAAGGGAGGCATTCGTTTTCATCCCCAGGCTGATGAAAATGAAGTTAAAGCACTGGCGGCATGGATGACCATAAAAAATGCAATCGGCAACATTCCCTATGGGGGAGCCAAGGGCGGCATTAAAGTAGATCCGTCTAAATTAAGTCCCCGTGAGCTGCAGCGGCTGACCCGCATGTATGTACGCAGAATTGCGCCGTTTATCGGACCGGATCAGGATGTTCCGGCTCCGGATGTTAATACGAACGGACAAATTATGGCATGGATTGCGGATGAATACAGCGCCATGCGCGGACAGTGGGAACCAGGTGTAGTAACAGGGAAGCCATTAACTACGGGAGGTTCTCTGGGGCGGAATGAAGCGACTGGAAGAGGACTCATGTTCACACTGGAAAACTGGTGCAGCAAACAGAATGAGCAGATGGAAAAGCTCACCATGGCTGTGCAGGGATTCGGCAATGTGGGCAGTGTGGGATCGCTTTTAATGCACCGCCATGGCGTGCGCATTATTGCCATAGGAGATATTGACGGATCACTGTATAATCCGGGCGGCATTGATGTGGAAGCGGCATATATATATGCTAATTCCCACGGACGTTCCCTGAAGGGATATGAGGAAAAAGGTTCTTCTTTTATTCCTAATACAGAACTTTTGAAATTAGATGTGGATATTCTGTTTATGGCAGCATTGGAAAATCAGCTTCATAACGGAACGATGCAGGAGGTAAAAGCCCGCGTCATTCTGGAAGGCGCCAATGGACCGACGACAGAAGAAGCCGATGCCTATTTTGCAGAAAAAGGGATCGAAGTACTTCCCGATGTGTTGGCCAATGTAGGGGGTGTTGTAGGCTCCTATTATGAATGGGTCCAAAATAAAACAGGCTATTACTGGACTGAGAATGAATACAATGACAAACTGCAGAAAAACATGAAGCAGTCTTTTGAAGATGTATATGCTATCAAAGAAAAATATCATGTTACATACCGCCTTGCCGCTTATATGCTGGCATTAAAACGGGTTGTAGAAGCTCAGAATACCAGAGGATTCCTGGGGTGACAATGAGTACCGGAAAACGGACGGAGAATGAGTAGCTGCTGATAAAGAGTTTACAGAAAATGAGGAAGGGACAGCCTGGTGATACAGCCGTCCCTTCCTCATTTTTATATATGGAATTCTTTTATTATGTGGAGGAAATAAAACAGGGGGATGAATCATCCATCCAGCCCGATTCCACGGTGCCGCTGAAAGCAGCCTTCAGGCGGCGGGCAAGTTCATTCCTTGCAGCAATTACATGACGCCTGTTTTTGTCAGCTAATCCGGGGATTAGGAAGACGGCTCTTGAGGTATCTGAAGAAAGTGCGGTTTGCGGCCCAGAAGAACCGATCATATGGCGGACATATATATGATTTTCATAAGCCCATACAGGTTCTCCGGCAGGAATTGCATGGGACGGTTTGTCAGTCCGGTCTGGATCAGTCCAGAGATCATCAGATTTAGAAAGACGGCCTTCCAGTACACTGCATTCCGGAGGCAGGCAAAGTCCTTTGACGGGCGTACTGTATTTTGCCGATACAGCCCAGGCCAACTGCTTCAGCGGAACCGCAGAGGCAGGAGGCTCGTGATTTGCCGCAGGTATCCATGGATGATTTTGCGGGGAATCCTGAAGAGGAAAAAAACCATTGGGGCCCAAATAAATGTCCCACTCCGGCGGAACCGGAGAATCAGACGGGATGGAAGCTGGAGATGCGGGACAGATACGGGTCAGAAATGCAGTGACGTCCTCCGGCATACCGGAGATACGGGCATCACGGATTAAAATAATGGCAGTACATAAATGGGGATAAGAAGCCCGCAGTGATTCAGAAAGCAGAAATTTCATAGTATACACTCTTTTCCGAAGACAGAATGACTTTTTTATTGAATGCATGATAAAATATAAATATTATTCAGTGTAGTACAAGGCGGCTGAGGACGTCAATAGAAGGTCCTCGGAGGGGGATTTTCGGTACTATGATCAAATCAGCAGAAAAGAGGCTTTTATGAAATATACAGCAATTGATTTTGAAACAGCAGACAAAAAACCGGCCAGTGCCTGTGCAGTAGGCATTGTCACGGGTGACGGAAGGAAAATTATCAAAGAAACCTATCATTTAATGCGGCCGCCCCGCATGGTTTTTGATGATGACTGTATCAGAGTCAACCAGATTCATCCGGCTGATGTGGAGAATGAGCCGGAATTTCCAGCCTTTTGGGAGGAATTGGCGGAAGCACTGGATGGAAGCATCGTATTTGCCCATAATGCACCTTTTGACATGGGAGTTCTTTCCGCGATGATGGACTGGTATGATATTCCGGATATTCATTTTCAATGGGGATGTACCGTCAAATTGTCAAGAGTACTCTGGAAGGATATGCCGAATCACAGACTGAATACAGTGGCAGGCATGCTTGGGTTCTCTTTTCATCATCATCAGGCGCTGGATGATGCCCGTGCCTGTGAGTTTATTGTGAGGAAAGCCATGGAGAAAACAGGTTCCCGGACACTGGATGGGATGATGGGCGCAGCAGGACAGATATGGCATCCCTTTACCGTCCGCCGTACACCGAAGGCAGTCTCATTATTTTAAATAACAGAAAGAAGATTCCCGTCAGTATAATCAGCGGGAATGGCTTTTTTACTGACAAAAAATAAAAAGACGGTTCCTCTGCAAGTTTTATGCAGCAGCGGGCCGTCTTTTCCATGCGGAAGGGAAGCTTTATTCAGAGACAGGATCGGCAGACCTTTTTTCTGCGGAATTATCAGGGCCGAGAAGAAGATCGATATACCGGTCAATGCAGGCCGGATAAAGATAATCCCTCACAAATGAATCAGGCTGATTGCTTTGCAGTATAATGGGAAATTCAATGGCAGAAAAAATCTGCATGCTTTTTAATTCAAGATCTTTTCTGCGTTTCAGTCCCGTGATTTCAGATACATTATGAATTACTTTTTCCCAGCACTGGTCATGAAGCAGTGTGAGATAAATAAAATAAGTATTCTGTGCGGCATCACCTGATGAATAAGCAATGGAACGGAACAATGCAGGATGCTTTTGGGCAAGACGGAAATAAGCCCGAATATAACGGGTCAGCCGTTCACGGGGAGCATATTTTTCATCATCCAGATAACTTACAATATTTTCCAGATTAGCCATTAAATAGTCGATGGCTTTGCCGAGGAGCTCCTCTTTGGAACCAAAATAATAACAAATTGAAGCAATATTGACATGGGAACGCTCCGCGATAGTTCGGACAGTAGCTTCTTTGAAGCCTTCCTCCCGGATGATGCGGGCAGTTGTTTCGATAAGTTTATCTTTTGTCCGCATTCCTTTTCCCGTAATTTTTTTGTTCATAATTTTTTCCCTTTCCTGGGGGAGTACGTTTCCTGAATCATGTTGGATATCGAGTCTTCTGACTTTCCCTCCTGCAGTGTATTCATGAGCAGCTTCAGCCGGTTCAGCTGATTCACACTGCTTGCACCTGCATCACAGTCGAGAGCCAGCAGAACGGATTCAGGATAAGACTGATGAATCTTATGCATCATTCCCTTTCCGGTAATATGGTTGGGAAGACAGCCGAAGGGCTGGAGACACACAATTCCCCGGCATTTATCCTGAAGAAGATCCAGCATATCGGCAGTCAAGAACCAGCCCTCTCCGGCACGGTTTCCCAGGGACAAAAAATGAGAAGCCCTTCTTGCCATCTCCTGAATTGATGCAAGAGGCTGAATATGGATGGAATTCCTAAGGGCTTTGGCATAAGGCCTGCGGTACCATTCCATCCAACGGAGCAGCAGACGGTCGGCTGCTGAATGAATCCAGCTTCCGTCAAGACTTTGGTACTGAAAACGGCTGTCCAGCAGGCTGTAAAGGAAAAAATCCAGCAGTCCGCTGGTAGCGGCTTCTCCTCCGTTTTCCTCAATAGCGCGTACAATATTATGACTTGCCAGGGGATGAAATTTTACGTAAATCTCACCGACAATCCCAATTTTCGTTTTTGTGACAGAAAGACGGGGAAGATGGTCAAAATCAGAAATTATATGTTTAATATTTCTTGAGAATGATTGGAAAGAGGGTTTTCTTACAGCTTCCGCACATCGGTTCATCCAATAATGATAAAGGGATTCTGCACTGCCAGCTTCGGACTCATATGGGCGTACGGCATACAGACAGCGCATGAGTGCATCCCCGTAAATGACAGACATCAGAAGCTTATGGACCATGGCGAGAGAAACGTGAAATTCCGCATTTGCTTTTAAACTGGCAACATTAAAATAAAGGATGGGAACTTCTGGTATTCCGGCATCAGTCAGGGCTTTTTTCAGAAGAGCCGGATAGTTGGACGCACGGCAGGCACCTCCGGTCTGTGACATCATTAGGGCGGTTTTTGAGAGGTCATAACGGCCTGAAAGCAAAGCACGGATTAAAGAGCCTATGGTGATGATGGCGGGGTAACAGGCATCATTGTTGACATAAGAAAGCCCTGTATTGATGTCATGGCTTCCTTCAGGCCTGACAACATGAAGATGGTATCCTTCAGAGGATACGGCAGACTCTATCAAAGGAAAATGAATGGGAGACATTTCAGGAATTAAGATTGTGTCAATTTTGCGGAAAGGACGGACAGCGCGGATAGATGCAGATAAATCATTTTCCGGCTTCTTCAAAGACAGTCTCCGTTCCCTGGAAGCGGCGGCTAAAGAACGGAGACGGATTTTGACAGCTCCGAGATTCATTCCTTCATCAATTTTTACAGAGGTATACAGCCGCCCGGCGGCAGAAAGTATCTCCTGCACCTGATCAGTTACTACGGCATCCAGTCCGCAGCCGAAAGAATTCAGCTCTACCAACTCCAGACACGGATTTCTGGAGACATATTCGGCGGCTCTGTAAAGACGTCCGTGCCAGGCCCACTGATTGCATACACGGAGATTCTTAGGTGTTTTGCCCAGCATGGAAATTCCGTCTTCGGTGAGCACGGGCATGCCGAGCTGATTGATCAACTCGGGGATACCGTGATTGACAGCCGGGTCGATATGATAAGGACGTCCTGCCAGGACAATTCCGGTCCGGTTTTTCTCAGCTATTTCTTTTAATACCTGCTTTGTTTTTTCCAAAAGCTCCTGCTGATACAGCGCCTGTTCTGCTTCTGCGGCGGCCAGAGCCTGACGGATTTCTTCAGAAGAAGGTCCCCAGGGAATAATTTCCTGTTTCAGTCTGCGCAGGAGATGCTTTGGATTGTGAAGGGGAAGAAAAGGATGAAGGAAAGGGATTCCGGAAGACTGAAGCTGCTCCTCCATATTGGCCTGAATGGATTCCGGATATGAAGTCACCATGGGGCAGTGATACTGGTTGTCCAGACCTTCCTCTGGAGGTCCTTTTTCGATGCAGGGATACCAGATTCGGTCGGGATGACGTTTTAAAAGATCCAAAATATGAGCATGGGTCAATTTGGAAGGATAACACTCTGAATCAGACGGAATTGTTTCCATGGCTTCCATGGGAATACGGCGTATATCCGGGGAAGAAAGAACAACACGGTAATGAAGCCGGGTGAAAAAAGTGAACCAGAAGGGATAATCCTCATACATGTTCAATACACGGGGAATGCCTACACTTCCGCGGTACGCCCTGGCCGCGGGAATCGGTTTATAAGAAAACAGACGGCGGTATTTCCAGGCATACATATTTGGAAGAGTGGGAGTGGAAGATGCTTTTCCTGTGAGGGCAATCGATTCGCCTCTTTCGCACCGGTTCCCGGAAACAAAAGTACCGCCGTCCGAGAACAAAGAGATGGTAACGAGACAATGATTTCCGCATCCCGGGCAGCGTCTAACCTGTGTGCGGAGAGTCAGAGATTTCAGATCTTCGGCAGACAGAAGGGATGACCGGGTATCTGCCGAACAACGCTCCCTGGCAATCAGAGCCATGCCGAATGCGCCCATGAGTCCTGCAATATCGGGACGTATGACTTCACGGCCCAGGAGTTTTTCAAAAGCGCGGAGAACCGCATCATTATAAAAAGTTCCCCCCTGCACAACGACGCGCTCTCCCATGTCAGAGGATTTTCGGAGGCGTATGACCTTATAAAGAGCATTCCGGATGACAGAATAAGAAAGGCCGGCGGCAATATCAGGAATAGAAAGCCCATTTTTTTGTGCTTCCCGGACTTTTGAATTCATGAATACCGTACACCGGCTGCCCAGATCGGCAGGGGTACGGGACTGCAGAGCAAGCTGGGAAAAACGCTGAATATCCATATGAAGAGAATGGGCAAAAGTATCGAGAAAAGAACCGCATCCGGAAGAGCAGGCCTCATTGAGGAGAATACTGTCAATGGCACCGTCCCGGATACGGCAGTATTTCATATCCTGTCCGCCGATGTCAAGGATGGCGCTGACATCCGGGCAGAAATAACGGGCACTTCGATAATGGGCCATAGTTTCTACTTCACCTGTATCAGCATGAAGCGCACGGCGGAGCAAAGCCTCTCCGTAACCGGTAATGCCGGTACCGCAGATCCAGGCAGAAGAAGGCATGCGGCTGTATAAATCCTGAAGAATCTTCCGGGCGCCGTCCAAAGGTTCGCCCTTATTATTACCGTACCATTGATATAAAAGATTTTGATCATGGTCTATTAAAACCGCTTTTATGGTAGTGGAACCGGCATCCAGTCCCAGCCAGCAGGGACCGGATGCCAGAGCCAGGTCTTTTTTGGGAGTGGTGAACCGGCGGTGACGGTCCAGAAAAGACTGATAATCGGAAGAATTGTCAAATAAGGGAGAGAGCACAGCCATGCCCGCCTGTGCAATATGGGGTTTCTGGCTGATTTTCCGAATCCATGAATCAAGATCGAAAGGCCGGTTGTTCCGGCCGGAAAGAGCAGCGCCCATGGCCACATAAAGTTCTCCGTGACCGGGTACAATCATCGCATCGTCTGATAATTTTAGTGTTTCCTGAAAACGCTTTCTCAGTTCAGGCAGGAATGTCAGGGGGCCGCCTAAAAAAGCAACCGATCCGCGGATGGGTTTGCCGCAGGTAAGCCCAGTTAAGGTTTGGTTGACTACAGATTGGAAAACGGATATAGCAATATCTTCGTGAGGGGCGCCTTCATTAAGAAGTGCCTGTATATCTGTTTTAGCAAACACACCGCACCTTGAAGCGATGGGATATATCTGGGAAGCCTGGGCAGCCATGCGGTTTAGCCCGGCCGCATCCGTAGACAGAAGTGAGGCCATGCGGTCTATGAAAGCGCCGGTTCCTCCGGCACAGGCACCATTCATACGCTGGTCTGCGCCATCACGTAAATACGTGATTTTGGCATCTTCTCCGCCCAGTTCGATAATGACATCTGTTTCTGGGTGGAAGGTGCGTATGGCCTTTGTCTCTGCAATAATCTCCTGTACAAAAGGAAGTTCCATTTCCTGGGAAAGACCAAGGCCGCCGCTGCCGGATATGGCGGCTGTTATGCGGGCGCCAGGGCATTGCTGCTGCAGTTCCCCGGCTAATTCCATGAAGGCGTGGTGGATATCAGATAAATGCCGTACATACCGGCCCCATATAAATTTAAGAAAGGGGGACAGCACAGCAATTTTTATAGTGGTGGAACCTACATCAATTCCTACATAAAAAACAGGGTGCATATAGAAACCTCCTGACGGGCGACAGGATCTCCCAAATATAGGGATGAAACGGAATAAAACAAAAAGTTCACATCATGTTCCGGTATAAGAGTTTTACCTTTTCTTATATTATAATACATCCTAAATATTTTTTCATATTCATAGACAAAGGACTGCATCCTTCTTAAAAAAAACAGCCCCGGAGGGCTGAAGAATTTTTAGAGGGTGCTGGGGGGCGGCCATAATGCCGTGATTTCCTCCAGCGTATGGCATATATGGAGGAGACCGGATTCGCGGGCCGGAATAAATCCGGCTGTTACCATATTGTCCCAAAGTGTCTGAAGAGGGGTGTAAATATGAGCAATGTCAGCGATGATAACAGGAGACTGGTGAAGGGGATCGTCTGACAGATGGATATAGGAGAGCGTATCAAACAGTTCTTCCATAGTTCCGATTCCCCCCGGCAGAATGACAAAAGCATCTCCTCTGCGGATCAGGGCATTCTTCCGATCAGACATGCAGTCTGTGGGAATGAGACGGTTTAAACCCAGGTGGGCCTGCTCACGGGCGATCAGACTGCGGGGCATAATCCCGGTAACCTCTGCGCCGCAGGCCAGTGCTGCATCGGCAGTGATTCCCATCAGTCCGATACCGCCTCCGCCATAAACCAGACAATACCCGCCTTTCCCGATAGCTTCGCCCAGACGCCCGGCGAAGGCTGCATATGCAGGATCTTCACCGCGCCGGGATCCGCAGTATACAACGATATTTTTTTTATGACTCATGGGGGGCTTCCGCGGTACATTCTACCTCTACCAGGCCGCCTTTGGGAAGACGGGTTACCTCAATGCAGGAACGCGCCGGAAGGTGATGGGAGAAAAAGGAGGCATAAATTTCATTGACAGAAGGAAATGAATCCATGTCTGTCAGAAA
>DIDD01000113.1 GCA_002417965.1 Veillonellaceae bacterium UBA5809 | reverse complement strand
GAACTCCCAGACTGTAGCACTGGCGGAAGGTTTCCCTTACATCCAGCTTGCCCATCTGTTTCAGTGTGGAGACCAGAAGAAGGATCACTGCTCCAATCTGATGTAAAATATACAGCGTCGTACGTCCTAATGATTCCAGAAAAGACCGCACTTTTTCCCCCTTGTTTCATGAAAATATATGCCATCATGATTATTTTTATTCTACATCAAAAATAAGTAAAAAACAATGAGCCCGGTCCCTGTCATGCAGGAAACCCGGGCCTCTGTATATATTATTGCGGACTGTCTCCTGCTGTTCCGCTGTCCTTACTGTTCTCTTTCTGGAAAGGAATCAGATCTTTTTCCTGACTTCTCATTTTTACCATAAAATGTCCGTCTTTTTTATTTTGCTTCTGCAGTTTTTTCAGCTGTCTGTCCCTGTCTGCCGGCTTCATAACCTGAAAGACAAACTGGCCGTCCCCCAATATGACATAGTCTGTATCAACACAGCTTTTTACTGTATCCTCTTTGCCCGCTTCCTCAGAGGTTTTTTCTTTGGACTTTAAATATCCCGGCTGGGGCTTAACTTGTCTGTTCTGTATCTGTGCTTTTTCGCCTGTATCATTTTCCTTGGAAATCAAACTGATATTAGGATCAAGAATTTCTGCCACGATTTGATTATTTCGGTCTTCTTTTTCCAGTTTATCCCGCAGATCGGAAAAATCTTTGTAGGTCCGGATGCGGTCAAGAATTTCCTCTGTCAGATTGTACTGCTGCTGCTGAATCAGGTAAGGCAGGGGAATCACTCCGCCGCCCCGGATTTCCAGCACCATATTTCCATAGGGCTGATCTTTAGGAACAGTGAATGTCATTTCTTTATAAAATACGTCTCCTCTGTAAGGCTGCAGCCGTACACGGATATAGATCGGATCCCCCGGGCTGACAATCATCGGCGCTGCGCTGGCATCCAGCAGCTGTGCCGTATTTCTCTTCTGCGTCACGGACATATCCACTGTTATGTTTCTAAGCTGATAGGGCTGAAAACGGTTTTGTTCAAGAAGCTTCATAACCGCATAAAGTTCATCAACACTTTTTTCAGCCACATCTTCTGACGACCAGTACATATTTTCTCTGATAAATGGTTTTTCTGATAGGTTTTCCGGCCACAGTGTGTATTTAAGTGATACGGTCCCCTGGCCGCTCCGGTCCAGTGTCTGGCTGACTGCATTGTAAACACTGGTGGCTGCCAGAGTCGGCATCAGTTTTTCGCTGCGTATCATGCGGACATTCAGATTGGATGATTCCTGTGTATCCGTATCGGACACGGACACATGAAGAGGCACCGCTTCAGCGGATTTTCCTTCAATGCCGCTGATTCCCGTTCCCCGGTCCTGTGTAACAGCCCCTATTTCCGCACCGACAGATCCCAGTTTGAATGGTACTTCTCTGCTGGGAACAACGGTAAAAATATATGAATTATGCATAAAATAATCGCTGTTTCCCCGGTTCATAAAGGGATGTCCGAAGGCCACAATATGGTCTCCGTCCACGTAGGTCACTGTTCCGATAGCTCCGAGCTTCAGATCTCCTGTGACCAGCGTAGCTGCCACAGAACTCCCAGGTTCCAGCGGAAGGGCCGTGTCATCCGATCCTGCTGAAGCGGCCGAATAGGGAACCATATGGAGATCTTTCATTTTATCCGACAGATAGGAGAGCGCATCCGGCGTATATCCTACCGCCATAAGGGGGGTGCTGACCGGAATCAGGTCTGATGACGGCTCCGGTGTCTGAGGCTGTTCACCCCGGTCATCAACAGTCCAGAGCTTCAGCATATCCGAAATCGGAGTTACCATTCCCAGTCTTCCGTCTGACTGGGGAAACCCGTAAGCAATGGCTCCCAGCAGTTTCCCGTTGATGTATACGGGGCTTCCGCTCATCCCCTGTGCAATGCCGCCTGTTTTGTCAATCACAGGACCTGATACTCTCACCAGCACCAGGTCTCCCCCTGATGCGCCCTTATTTTTCATCACTCCCAGGACATGAACCTGGAAGGTATTAATGTCTGTTCCCTGAATAACCGTTCTGGCATAGCCTTCCATGCCTTCTTTAACTTCCGACAGGGGCATAAAAGCCGTCTGGGCATATGCAGTGCCGGTCCCCCCTGCCAAAAGGCAGGCCGCCATCCATGCCGCACAGCATTTTTCTTTGAATGATCGTCTCATGAAATTCCCCTCATTACTTGCTTTCCAGCGTCACCAGCACATCCCCCTGGCTGACGGTCTGTCCTGGTGCCGTCTGTACAGTCTTAACCACTCCGTCTGCCGTGGCCCGCACAGCCGGCACAGGGCCGGCCAGTGATTTAACGGTAACCAGAACCTGTCCTTCTTTGACGGCTGTTCCCGGCGCCGCTACTGATACCACTTCGCCTGAAAGAACCGACTGCTGTGAAAGGACGGCAGCTTCTGCCGGTGATGTAACAGCCGCGGAACAAAGAACTGAAGCCGCTGCCATGACTGCTAATTTATAAGTCCATTTCATGGTTGTTTCCTCCTTGTTTTAAGTCCATTTCATTCATTGGATTTCTTTCATTTTAACATTTTATGAGAATTTTGTCTCAGAAAAAAACCAGCGCTGTCTGGAACCGCCCTTCTCCATCTCCCCCATTGGGGATATTGACCGTTTTCCCCTGAATCAAAAGCTGTCCCATTCCGCGGTCCGGGATAAGGAGCGCCTGAACGGCTCCCAGTTCTTTCATCAGAAGGGCTGTTTCCATTTTGGACATGCCGCTGCTCTGCATCTGCCATCCGTCGATTTCGGCCAATATCAGTTTTCCGTCTGCCGTTACTCCTGCTGCCGTACGCGGTGCCAGTGACTGATCTTCCTCTTTGTTTTCCGGTACGGCCGCTCTGCCGTCTGACAGAATGACTTCACATCCTCCATATACAAATTCCTGACTGTCAAAAAGTTTGGAATCCGGCAAAACAGATATTTTATCCCCCCGGTGAAGTCCTTCCAGGATACCGGCGCCCTTTCCAATGCCCGAAAGCACAATGCCGTCTTCTTCAATTTTCATATTGCCTGATGTGGATATGTCAGCCACACGGCCGCTTACAACCAGAACTTCTTTTCCGTATGCGTTTGTTCCTGTAGATTTTCCAAATGACGGCGTATAAAGAATGAGTTCATCCTGTCTGCGCGGTCTGTCGCTTCCGGCAACAGAGGTCTGCTTTCCCCCGGCTGAAACTCTGTATGCGGGCTGCCATAAACCTATTGTATATCCCTTGCCCTGTTCATAGGAAATAAATCCCTGTGCCTGGCCTGACAGATTTCTCCACAGGCCATAAGCCTTCATCATGGGCTTTCCGCCGTAGGTTCCGTTAACGGCAACCGGAGCCTTTGTCGATTCCGCAAAGGACTGCATGGAAATCCGGGATTTGAGGTCTCCCATGACGATCCGTCCCTGTGTTTCCGCGTCTCCCCGGATCACGTAAATTTTCTTTCTTCCGTCTGCATCGGCCCGCGTCCAGTAGGTATAAGACATATGGGGAGTTACGGAAACCACCGTTTTCTCTTCATATCGTGTAAACAGGTCAAGAACAAGCCTGTCCGGCTGATGAAGTACAAAAAGATGATGCGCAGCTTCTGTTTTCAGTTTCATATCCAGTGTCACGGTGGATGTATTCTTCCGGGGTGTCATTTCCTTAATCAGCCCATTTCCTTCTGCGCCTGCAGCATGGGGAATGGCTGATGAAATGCCGTTCAGTATAAGTTCCGTATCTCCGTCAGATCCGGTCTTTAAATCCCAGCTCTCAGGAAGTTTGTCGAATTCTAATACAATTCGTGACTGCCCGTCGCTGTTCTGCACTCTTAATGATTCAAATTCCGCCGCCGAAGCTGTCTGAAAACAGCAAAGCAGGAACGCCCCTGTCAAAGCCGCTCCTGCTTTTTTGTTGATTTTCATGGGAAGTCCTCCTTTCAATGCAGATTCTGCAGGGAATCCCGGAATATATCCATGTATTCCAGGGCATTTCCTGCGCCTATGGCATTGACAAAAAACGGATATTCCACCACATAGGCAGGAATTCCTGTCGTTCTGGTAATCATCATATCAAGTCCTTTCAGACAGGATGCCCCCCCTGTCATCAGGATCCCATGATCGCGGATATCCGCCAGCAGTGCGGGGGGTGTTTTTTGCAAAACTTCCAGAATTTTTCTGAAAATACGGTCAAGTATAGGTTTTAATGCTTCCGACACATCACCGGAAGAAATGTCCAGTTTCATCGGAAGGCCGGTAACGACAGAAGAACCGCTCACAGAGGTGCTGTGTGTCATGGCTGCGTTGAACCATGCGCCCAATTCAATTTTCGCGGATTCTGCCGCTTTGCGCCCGATACGGACACGGTATTTATCCCTTACGTGGGTCATAATGGCCTGGTCCATCACCATGCCTGCATCCGGAGAAAAAGAGCTGACTACAATACCGTATCTTGACAGTACGGATATATTGGCCGATCCGCCTCCGATATCAACTACCATGGTTCCAACCATACGTGATGTATCCAGCCCGGTTCCCATAACGGCAGCCATCGGCTGTTCAATAAGGACAGTTTTGCGGGCGCCCATGGCAACAGCAGATTCCAGAAGCGCCCTCCGCTGCACGCCGGTAACGCCGCTGGGCACACACATGACTAGCCGGGGATGAAAAAAGGTGCTTTTCAGTGACATGTGTTCCAAAAGAGAGCTCAGCAGATAGGCAGCGGCGCCGTAATCAACGATGGCGCTTTCACGGAGAGGACGGAGTGTTTTAATGCCCCGCGGTGTCCTGCCCTCCATATCATCGGCACGGTGTCCTGCGGCTATCATCTCTCCTGTTTTTTCACAGACTGCCACAACAGAGGGTTCATCCAGAACAATTCCCTTGTCCCTGACATACACCACCATATTGGATGTCCCCAGGTCTACACCGATATCCTCAGTGCCAAAGGATCCCATCCAGTCCATAAGGGAACGGCGCCGGACTGTATTGGCAGATGAACGCTGGCTGCGCCGGTCCTGTTTTTCAGCATTCTGTATTGACACGGACAATATCGGCTCCTAACCCCTGTAATTTCTCCACCAGATGATCATAGCCCCGGTCAATATGATGGAGATCCCCTACTTCTGTAATTCCGTGGGCAGCCAGTCCCGCCAATGTAAGTGCAGCGCCTGCCCGCAGATCTGTTGCTCTTACAAAGGCTCCTTCGAGGAAAGGCACGCCCCGGACAATGGCGCTGCGCCCTTCTATGTCGATGGAAGCTCCCATCCTTTTTAATTCTCCCACATGCATGAAACGGTTTTCA
>DIDD01000023.1 GCA_002417965.1 Veillonellaceae bacterium UBA5809 | reverse complement strand
TGACCAGACAATTTCCATTTATATTATATAAATACCTATATATGCAAAAAATAAAAATAAATAGATCGCACTTAAAAAAGATTATTATCATGATTACTGATAATAATCTTTTTTAAATCTGGATAAAAATAATATTATGCCCCCCTCATTTTGATCAGAGGTACTGTAAAAAGCTTCTATATGCCTGCAGAAAATTCCTCCTCGTTTGATAGGCTGCCATTATTTGAGTAAGACAAATAGAATTATATATAATACATACAATTTTATTTGAAAAAAATATCATATATTCCGTAATTCCGCGTCATATTATATATATCAATAATGATGCCCTTATGCATTGGATGTTCAGATCCAGTCCTCAAAATGTTCTGAAAATCCCCTGGACTGCCTGATTGATGCAAGAAGAAAAACAACACAGATCCAACCACAAAAAACAAATATAGCGGCTATAATTTCCCTATCAGATCTGTTTCCATGCAGAATGGTTTGATATATGTTTATGATCAGTCTCTGACACAGATACTGCCGGACTTAAGACCTTCTCCATGAAAGGTCTTAAATTCTTTTCAAACCGGGCCCTTACGGATGAATCATTCTGTTTACCAGACAGTAAGCATATCACGGTAAAAATCATCTTCCGGTCATTTTTCGCAGAATACGCCTCTCATGCTGCTTGTCTGTACCGTTTAAACAGTAAAAAAACGGCTTTCCCCTATTTTGCCGAACACCTTGCCCAAATACCCCTATAGAAGCAAAAAATCATGTAAAAAGGCATTTTGCCTTCATACATGATTTACGGAAATATTTATCTGCGGAATGTCTGTCCTTATATTTCTTCCGCCTGTTTTTTCCCGTCTTTGTCCTTGCCTTTTTCCTTTTTCTTTTTGCTCTCTGTCTCTCCCAATTTATCAATCAGATGAAAATACTCAAGAAATTTACGGGATACATTGGACAGTGGACGGTCTTTCATAATATATACAACTTCCGTGCTGTTCAAACCCTTTTCACGGATAGGAATCAGCGCCAGATCGGAATCAATATTGGCTGTACCTCCTCCGGTAACAATAGAAGCGCCCATCTGATACTTGGCCCAGGATACGGCAAATGCTTTTGTATTGCATACAGCTTTCTCCGTCAGATGAATCTGGGCATCCTGGCTGATGCGGTTGACCATGGGAGAAAGCCGCCGGGTCGTACAAAGCGGCACTCCTTCCAAATCTTTCAGGCGGATATACTGGAGCATATCGGAAATCCACGGATTATTTTTATGAACAACCAATGTCAGTCCCCGGCGCTGGGAATGGAGAATGTCAAATACATAACTTTTGGACAGCGGTGTCTGAACAAATCCTATTTCCGTCAGTCCGGCCATAATGGATTTAGCCTGCTCATCTGCATTTCCTTCATAAAATTCAAAATCAATGCCCGGGTTATCCGCACAAAATGGCTGCATGTACTCTGCCATAAAAGAAGATACCATGGCCGGCATCAGTGAAACGCGGAGCGTCCCCGATGCACCCGCCTCACAATCTTTAATTTCCCGCTCCAGATTATCGGCAATGGCTAAAATATATTTGGCCTGGTTGTAAAGTAGCTGTCCTGCTTCGGTAAGACCGATGCGCCGTCCTCCCCGCTGTGTCTGTATAAGGTCGGACTTGTAATAAGTTTCAATATGTTTCAATTGTGAAGACAATGCGGGCTGTACCATATTCAGCCGTCTGGCTGCTTCCGTCAGTGTATGCGAATCAACCATGGTAATAAAATTTCTGAAATATTCCAAATCCATCATTCCGCCTCCATATGCTCCGTCTGAAATAGCTGCTCACAGCACGTTTCATGCCCCCATAATCCGGTCCGCCCTGCCTGCTTCCGAGCCCCAGTCCGGGGGATCCGGAAGACTCATTCCAAAATAGAAACCCCTGTTTTCATATTCTATTTAGTATATCAAAAAAATCTATATCTTTCAATAATTCAGGAACTGCATATTCTATTTTTAAATTGCTTTATCTGCTGATTTAAACGGTCTTTATGCAGATTGCGGAAGGTATCCCATAAAACAGAAAAAGGTACTTTGCAGGCCCTGTTAAACCGGTCGCTATTCAAATTTTTTATGATCTGTCAACACCTATAATTAACTGGCACAACCGGCAAAAAATAAAACACACGAAGCCAGCCGCCTGAATTCAGGACCCGGTTCCGTGTGTTTGATTCTGTCTTCTGTCAGTTTTTCCCGGACACCTGAATACGGACAAGGGCTCGCTGCAAAGCAGCTTTTGCCCTGTCTACATCAATATCAGGCGTTACATGGGCAAGTCTGTTCCGCGCTCTGGCCATAGCCGCTTCTGCCCGCGGAATATCAATATTTTCCGCAGTTTCCGCTTGGGGCGTGATAATGTTGACATAATTATCCTTCATTTCGAGAAAACCGCCGAAAACAGCTATTTTTTTCTCTTTTCCGCCCTTTTGGATACGGACCTGGCAAACTTGAAGCGCCGCCGCCAGGGGAAGATGATTTTTCATGACAGCAAAATCGCCGTCCAGGGCGCGGGCAATGACCATATCCACGCCTTCATCGGAGTAAACCAGCGCATCGGGAGTCAGTACGTCGACTTTCATCGGTACCAGGGTATCAGCCATAACGCTTACTCCCCTTTCTTCATCTTTTCAGCCTTTTCGATCGCTTCGTCTATTGTTCCTACCAGATAGAACGCACCTTCCGGCAGATCATCATGCTTTCCTTCCAGGATTTCCTTGAATCCGCGGATCGTTTCTTTCAGCGGCACATACTTACCGGGCTGTCCGGTAAATTGTTCTGCCACAAAGAACGGCTGGGAAAGAAATCTCTGGATTTTTCTGGCACGGGCAACGATAATCTTATCTTCGTCGGAAAGTTCTTCCATACCGAGAATAGCAATAATATCCTGCAATTCTTTGTAACGCTGAAGAATAGCCTGCACACCCCGGGCAACTTCATAATGTTCCTGCCCAAGGACATTCGGATCCAGAATACGGCTGGTTGAATCCAAAGGATCCACCGCCGGATAAATCCCCAGTTCTGCAATGGAACGGTTCAAAACCGTAGTGGCGTCCAAATGGGTGAATACACCGGCAGGCGCCGGATCTGTCAAGTCATCGGCAGGGACATAAACGGCCTGCACTGAAGTAATGGATCCGTCCTTGGTCGAAGTAATGCGTTCCTGCAGTTCGCCGATATCCGTAGCCAGTGTAGGCTGATATCCTACGGCAGACGGCATGCGACCCAGCAGTGCCGATACTTCTGAACCGGCCTGGACGAAACGGAAAATGTTGTCAATGAAAAGAAGTACATCCTGGTGTTCCTGGTCACGGAAATATTCTGCCATGGTCAGTCCTGTCAGAGCCACACGCATACGGGCTCCCGGCGGTTCGTTCATCTGTCCGTAAACCAGAGCTGCCTTGCTTAAAACTCCGGATTCCTTCATTTCACCCCAGAGATCGTTGCCCTCACGGGTACGTTCTCCGACACCTGCAAATACAGAACAGCCCGAATGTTCCGTCGCCACATTGTGAATCAATTCCTGAATAAGAACCGTCTTGCCGACACCGGCTCCGCCGAAAAGGCCTATTTTCCCGCCTTTTGCATAAGGAGCGATTAAGTCAACAACCTTAATCCCAGTTTCAAAAATCTCAGCAGCCGGTGACTGATCTTTGAACGACGGGGGATCCCTGTGGATCGGCCAATGATCATCAGCCTTTACCTGGGCCGGATCGTTATCCACCGTCTGTCCCAATACATTAAATATACGTCCCAGGCAGCCTTCGCCTACAGGAACTGCGATAGAACGTCCTGTATCGACTGCCTTCATTCCTCTTACCATGCCGTCAGTTGAGCTCATTGCCACGCACCGCACGACACCGTCGCCGAGATGCTGCATCGTTTCACAGATCACGTCCACGGCTACACTGCCGGTATCATCTTTTACATGAATGGCATTATAAATAGCCGGCAAGTCGGAATCATCACGGAAGGCTATATCGACGACTGCACCAATAACCTGTACCACTTTTCCTTCTTGTTCCTTGCTCATGAAGAAGCATTCCTCCTTATCTCTTTACGTACGGATTACTGCAGCGCATTTACACCGCCGACAATCTCGGAAATTTCATTGGTTACCTGTGCCTGACGGGCCTTATTGTATGACAGTGTCAGGTCGGCAATACGTTCCGTTGCATTATCGGTGGCCGCTGTCATGGCTGCCATGCGGCTGCCGAGTTCGGATGCCGCCGACTGCAGCATCGCATTATAAATCTGCACTTCCACATATTCCGGAAGCAGTTTTGAAAACACAGCCTCTGCATCGGGGAGAAACATGAATTCCTGCTGTGCCTCACTGCCCGCTGTTTCCGGCGGCACAATGGGCAGAAGCTGTGTCATGGTGACCTGCTGCCGGAGCGCTGTATAAAATTTAGTGTAAATGATGTGGATTTCATCCACTTCACCCTTCAGAAAATGTTCAATCATCTCCTGCGCCATCATATGCGCATGAACTGACTGAGGTTTATCTGAAAAACCAAAATGGTAGGAAGCAATGGAGTAGCCCCTGAATTTCAGATAATTTCTGGCCTGCTTGCCGCACAGGTACATCCTGTAAGAATCCGGATCCATCCTGTCCGCATGGGCTGCCGCCTCTTTCATAACATTGGAATTATAAGCTCCGGCAAGTCCTTTATCTCCGCTGATAACCAGAAATCCTCTTCTTCCGGATTCTCTTCTCTGGAAAAGAGGACTGGAAAATTCCGGAGATGCCGCCGATGCATACCGCAGCAGTTCTTCTACTTTAGCTGCATAAGGCCCGGCGCCGTGTGCTTTTTCCTCTGCTTTGCGCAGACGCGCTGCCGCGACCATTTTCATGGCCTTTGTAATCTGCTGGATATTGGTGACAGATCTGATGCGTCCTTTTATGTCACGCGTACTTTCCATCGGATCACCCCGCTACCGTTTCAGGATTCTTGGCCGCCTTGTAACGTGTTTTGAATTCTTCAATGGCTGCACGGAGAGCGGCATCATTTTCATCAGTGATTTTCTTGGTTTCACGGATAGACTGCCCGATTTCCGGATGCGTGCTGTGCAGGAATGAAATCAGCTGATGTTCAAACTCAACGACATCATTGACGGCAATATCATCCAAAAACCCTTTAACTGCCACAAAGATAGCCTCAACCTGGTCTTCTACCGGATAAGGCGTATACTGCGGCTGTTTCAGCACTTCAGTTGTGCGCTGTCCCCGGTCAATCTGGGATTTTGTAGCTGCATCCAAATCGGATCCGAACTGGGCAAAAGCAGCCAGTTCACGGTACTGCGCCAATTCCAGGCGCAGTGTTCCGGCGACCTGTTTCATGGCTTTGATCTGGGCGGAACCGCCGACCCTGGAAACAGAAAGGCCTACATTGATGGCCGGGCGGATACCGGAATAGAACAGATTCGTTTCCAAATAGATCTGTCCGTCAGTAATGGAAATAACATTCGTCGGAATATAAGCTCCCACATCGCCGGCCAGTGTTTCAATAATAGGCAGGGCGGTCATGGATCCTCCCCCCAGTTCAGGAGACAGGCGTGCTGCCCGTTCCAGAAGACGGGAATGGAGATAAAAAACGTCACCCGGATAAGCTTCACGTCCCGGCGGACGGCGCAGCAGCAGGGACATGGCGCGGTAAGCCACCGCATGTTTGGAAAGATCATCAAAAATGATCAGTACGTCTTTCCCCTGATGCATGAAGTATTCCCCAATAGAAGCACCTGCATAGGGAGCCAGATACTGCATAGGAGATCCTTCAGCCGCGCCGGCATGAACGATAATGGAGTAATCCATGGCTCCTTCTTTCTGGAGCTTATCGTAGACACGTACGGCATTGGCGTTTTTCTGTCCGATGGAAACATAAATACAAATTACGTTCTGGCCCTTCTGGTTCAGGATCGTATCGACAGCCACTGCGGTTTTACCCGTGCCGCGGTCACCGATAATCAATTCACGCTGTCCTCTTCCGATAGGAACCATGGAGTCAATAGCCTTCAAACCTGTCTGCAGCGGAACATTAACCGGCTGGCGGTCTGCAATGCCCGGTGCTTTGATTTCAATGTCGCGGTATGTATCGGTTTTAATTTCTCCCTTTCCATCCAGTGCCTGGCCCAGGGAATTGACGACGCGGCCGATGATGGATTCACCCACCGGGACCTGCATCAGACGACCCGTTCTCTTAACCGTATCGCCCTCTTTAATCGTTTCATACTTTCCGAGCAGCACGGCACCCACATTGCTTTCTTCCAGATTCAGAGCCATTCCGTAAACTCCATGGGGGAGTTCAAGCAGCTCTCCGGACATGCAGTTTTCCAGTCCGTAAATATGGGCAATGCCGTCACCGACTTCAAGAACCGTACCTACTTCATCGACATTGAGGTCTACTTTATAACTTTCAATCTGTTTCTTAATCACAGAAGTGATTTCATCTGAACTGATCTTCATTTTCCGTAAGTCACCTCAATCTCTTTGCATTATTTTAGACTTCAGTTCGCGCAGCTGTCTGGCAACCGATCCGTCAATCATGCGGTCACCGATCATCACGGTAAAACCTCCGATTAATTCCGGATCTACCTTCTGCTTCATAATAATTTTATACCCTGTTATTTCCTGCAGTTTTTTCTTCAGGTCATCTGCCTGTTCTTCAGACAGGGGATAAGCCGATGTCACATCCGCCTCCTCAATTCCCATCTCATGACGGGACAGGGCCGTGTACACATCAACCATTTCCGGAAGCAGATCAATCCGCCCCCGGTCAATTACAACATAGCAGAACTGCAGTACAATAGGCTGCACGTGATCTGCGAACAACTTCTGTATAGTATCTTTCTTGACATCCTTTGTAAGAAAAGGATGATTGATAAATTCTTTCAGTTCTGCATTTTCTTCAATTGTATCGCGTATGAAGGAAAGTTCTTTCTCTACGGGATCCAGGATATGACGGTCCTTGGCAATTTCGTAAATAGCCGTCCCGTATTTTCTGGACAAAATAACACTTTTATCCATAATCACTTACCTGCTTTACGGATATCCATCTTTGCAAGAGAATCCGCCACAAGCCGGTCATTGGCAGCCGCCGTCATATGCTGACCGATGATTTTCGAAGCAATTTCACAGGAGAGTTCCGCCACCTGTCCCTTTAATTCACGCAGGGCGTCCTGTCTTTCCTGTTCAATCTGGCGCGATGCCGCATCTTTTTCTTTTGCAATGGCATGGCGCACCTCATCCATCTGGACCTGGGCCTGGGCCTGGGCTTCCTTCACCGCTTTATTGACAATATCCTGTGCCCGCACCTGCGCATCACGCAGCTGCGCTTCATAAGACTCTTTCAACTTTTTTGCATCACTGCGGGCAGAAGCCGCTGTGTTCAAATCATTTTGGATCCGTGCTTTCCGATCGTCAAGGACCTTCATCATTGGACCATAAGCAACTTTTGCA
The DNA here is from genome assembly GCA_002417965.1 of Veillonellaceae bacterium UBA5809. Taxonomy (GTDB): domain Bacteria; phylum Bacillota; class Negativicutes; order Veillonellales; family Dialisteraceae; genus UBA5809. The sequence continues at coordinate 4,361 of DIDD01000023.1, read as the reverse complement.
AGAATCGCAACGAGGATGACAAAGTTGAGAATCTGTATAAGCAATGTGCCGTTTAACTCAACCAATCTGTGTTCCTCCTTATTTTAATGATCAAAAGTCACGATCAACGGACAAACGGATTGGCAAATACAAGAACAATGGCAATAACGATGGCAATAATCGGCATAGATTCAACAAGGCCGATGCCGATAAGCATGTTGGTAAACAGTTTTCCTGACATTTCAGGCTGACGGGTCATACCATCCAAAGCACGGTCAGCTACACGGGAATCCCCCAAAGCAGCACCGATAGCAGCTGCCGCAGCAATAATACCGGCTGAAATAACTGAAAAAGCAATAATTGTCGCTTCCATAATAAATAATCCTCCCTAATTAACAAAAATTGGTCTAAGATTTAATGCTCTTCTTCAGCAACGCTTTCCATTAAATAAGCTGATGCCAGAGTTGTGAAAATGTAGGCCTGAATAAGGCCGATGAACAAACTGAACGCAATCCAGATGATAGGTACAAGATACGGCGCCAAATCATAAAGGACTTCCAGCAGGATTTCTCCGGCCAGGATGTTGCCGAAAAGACGCATAGCCAGTGTGACCGGCCTTGCAATTTCCTCAATCAGATTAATCAAAACGAAAGGTGCAAATGGCTTAAAGAAATGTTTTCCCCAGCGGCCGATCCCTTGATTCCGAATGTAAAGAACATGAATCATAATGGAGCAGAATATAGCCAGCCCCAATGTTGTATTTAAATCATTCGTGGGCGAAACAATCAGATGATTGGTGGGTAAAAGCCCCATTTGATTACTGACAAAAATAAAGAAAAACAGTGTCAAAAGAACATACGCTGCCTGCCGATAGCGCGGTCCCAGATTATCCCGGAACTGGTTGCATAAACCTTCCATCACGATCTCAACGGCATTCTGCCATCCGCTTGGGACCAGTGCCTTCTGCCGTGTAGCCAGAAACATAAGAAAAATTACAATGGCACCTGCCAGCCATGTCATATAAATAGTATCCATATTGACCTGCATGCCGAACAGACTGACCACCGTATGTGCACCTGTATGCAGTTGCATAGCTTCACCCCCTCTCTCTTACATGAATGTCAAGAAAAAGATTTATTTCTTAATAACACGGCGGATTGCATCCGCATAAATGGATGCCCGCAGTGAAAGTAAGCCGGCTAAAAAGAAAAACACGGAAAACGAAGTTGCCCACACAATAAAGAAACAGAAAGCAGCTTCTATAGGAAGGCGGAGAAATCCAAGAAGAGCAATGTGCTGTGCAGTCCACAGTGCATTGCAGTGGTTTCTCTGCCACAAAGTATACAAACGGTTAAGAAGAAAAAAGAACAGTACGTTAAAAAGAGTTCCCAGCAGCCATGCTCCCCACAGGGAAATCCCCCAGGGAAAAAGCACAGCCGTTCCGGCCGCTGTCCACAGAAGGGAGATCAAATACATCCTTTTCGTATAATTGTCAAATTCCATGGGATCAGAATTCATACTACTTCCCCATCATTTGACGGGCTATCGACCACATGCCGGCCGCGCCCCCCAGCAGCGACAAAAAAATCAATCCAAAAGGTTCAGTTCCAAAATAACGGTCACAAAGGACACCCAAAAAGACGCCGACCCCGATACAGACTAAAAGAGTAATTCCTGCACCGGATGCCGCCGCTATGCAGCGCCATGGATTAAATTCAGATTTTTTCATGACTCCACCTTGCCGGCTGCGCAGCACATTCAGACTGGCGGCCTGAAATACCTATTGAAGATAGATCAATAATGCAGAAAATGCCCTTATAATTGTGTCCGTTTATTTATATATCTGTCATTGTAACATATCATATTTTACTTGGCTATAAAAACAGAAGGTTTTTCCTGTTTTTTTCCATAACACCACAGCAAAGCATCAACAATGCGTCCCGCAGCCTGTCCGTCTCCGTAGGGATTGACCGCTTCTGCCATGGCCTTATAGGCCGTCTCATCTGTGAGAAGGCGGAAGGCATTCTCATATACCCTTTTCTCGTCTGTTCCGACAAGTCTGACCGTGCCGGCAGCAACAGCCTCCGGCCTTTCTGTCGTATCCCTCAATACCAGTACTGGCTTGCCCAGACTGGGCGCCTCTTCCTGAATTCCGCCCGAGTCAGTGAGAACAATGGCCGACCGGGCCATCAAATTAGTAAATGGCTCATATTCCATGGGATCCACCAGATGAATGCCCGGACGGTTTTCGAGTTCCTCATTAACGACCCGGCGTACCAGAGGATTGCGGTGTACAGGAAAAACGACTTCCGTATCCGGCACATTTTCGACCAGCCTGCGAAGAGCCCGGTATACATGGCGCATGGGTTCTCCCAGGTTTTCCCTGCGGTGCGTGGTAACGAGAATAACGCGCTTATGCTTCTCAATAGATTCAATCGCCGGATCGGCGAAAATATAATCCTTTTTAACCGTGGCCAGAAGCGCATCAATCACCGTGTTCCCCACCACAAAAATATGGTCATCTCTTCGGTTTTCCTTGAGAAGATTGTGGCGGGCTGTTTCCGTAGGCGCAAAATGCCATTTGGCCAGCACTCCCGTGAGAGTCCGGTTTGCCTCCTCGGGGAACGGGGAATACAGATTTCCTGTACGGAGCCCGGCTTCCACGTGTCCTACGTCAATCTGCTGATAAAAAGATGAAAGAGCAGCCGTAAACGTAGTTGTCGTATCTCCATGCACCAAAACACAGTCAGGCTTCTCCCTTTCCAGTACCTCACGGAGGCCTGTCAGAATCCGTTCCGTAATATCATAAAGAGTCTGTCCTTTTTCCATAATATTCAAGTCATAATCTACAGGTATGCCGAACAGATCCACGACCTGGTCCAGCATTTCTCGATGCTGGGCCGTAATACAGACTTTTGTTTCTATTTCCGGACGGCCCAGCAGTTCCTGAATGACCGGTGCCATTTTGATTGCTTCCGGCCGCGTGCCGAAAACCGTCATAATTTTCATAAGAAATACCCTTTCTGATTATAGAATGACAAGTTTATCTGTTCTTTTTTGAAATTGGCGTCATAGATTCCGTCATGACCCCCAGTTTCTTGGCCCACAGGAGAAAAGCTGCAAAAACGGCGGCCAAAATGACAATTCCCAGCACAATATTCATCCGGATGACCAGCAGCGCCACACAGGAAAAGAAAGCCGTGATCGCATACATAATCAGGACAACCTGCTTCTGCGTCAGCCCCAGAGCCAGCAGACGGTGATGAAGATGGCATTTATCGGGAGCGAATACGGGAACACCGCTCAGCCTGCGCCTCACAATGGCCAGCGCCGTATCCATAATGGGAACCCCCAATGCAACCAGAGGAACAATAAGAACCACTGTGGCTGCCGATTTCATAACTCCCATAATAGATACGGAAGCAATAATATACCCTAACAGCATGGAACCCGTATCTCCCATGAAAATCTTAGCAGGATTAAAATTATACTGCAGAAAAGCCAGTGCAGCCCCTGCCATAGCCACCATCGCCGCTGCACAAGTCCACTGCCCCATTTGAAAGGCAACCAAAAAAATAGCCACAGACGCAATGGCTGAAATTCCGGCCGCCAGACCGTCGAGACCGTCAATCAGATTCATCGTATTGACAAATCCTACAATCCAGAAAATCGTAAGAGGAACCGAAATCACGGAAGACAAAAAAATATACCCCGCAAAAGGTATTTCAAGCCAGTCAATTCTAATATCAAAACCAATGACAAAAACGGCAGCTGCCGCAATCTGCCCAAGAAGTTTGACCTTCGCCGGCAGGGACCATACGTCATCGGCGATTCCCACGGCCACCAGCACCGTTGCCCCGCAGACAAGTCCCAGAATATCATGGGGGAATCCCACTGTCAGTGCCAAAGCTGTAATAAATCCTATATAGATGGCCAGCCCTCCCAGCCGCGGAATCATCCCATGATGAACCTTCCTGGCATTTGGCTTATCTACGGCGCCGATTTGTATGGCAAACCGTTTCACCAGCGGCGTCAGTGCAAAAGTAACCACCAGAGCCGTCAGAAACGTGAACGCGTAAGCGAACAACGTAACACCTCCCAATGAATAAACAGACTATCCCATGTTGTCATTGTAACACATCAGACTCTGCGGTTACCATTATAACACGATACTTTTCAATAAAAAACAGCCGGTGCTGTCTGAAAGCAGGGAAATCCGCCCGGTGCCTTTATAATTCCCCGGGATTCCCCTCATCTGGTTCCATTTCAAAAAGATACATTATTATATATACTTTTTTACCGCAACGGCTGCATGGCACGGATAATGCGCAGCCGCCCCCAGCCATAGGGCCGCCGTGTCCATACAAAAATGAATATCCATG
>DIDD01000115.1 GCA_002417965.1 Veillonellaceae bacterium UBA5809 | reverse complement strand
GACTTATTTTAATCATAAAAGATATAAAATTCATAATCATCTGAATTCCTGCAGAAAAAGATTTTTTATTAAAAGGAAAAAGAGGATGGTCTGTGATCGTATAACCGGACGTCCCGGGGGGTGGACGGTCACCAGACGTAGTGATTCTCCTTATTTTTATATAGGCGATATTCAAGGAGGAAGTCCGCATGGCATAGGCGCAGTTTACCGGCGTGATTTTGAAATGAACGGAGAAAAGCCAACAGATATCCTTCTGATGAAGGGAGAATTTTCTCATGGGATTCCTCAGGGATATGTCCAGTTATATTGCTTATGCGGGGGACTGGAGTACATGGTCTGCTGCCGTCAGTATCAAATTCAGGAACATACGGACTGGCAGTCGGCGGTTAATGCCATAATGGTTCATTTGACATATGAAGGATGCAGCCGGCGGGGAGTGCCGCATGGCCGGGGGATTCTTTATCGGCAGCGGTCCTTAAAAACAATTCCGCATATCATTGAACTCATACAAAATCACGAACTTTCTGTTCATACAATAGGGATATTTCATGGCGGACAGCTCCAGGGATTAGGGAAAGAATATGTGGGAGGCAGGCTTTTTTTCAGGGAATTTTTCTGTCAGGAGAAAAATTCCGGGGACGTATATATGATTTGAATCGACATAAGCAATATGAAGGCTTTTTTGAAAATGGGAAATATCATGGGAAGGGGACTTTATATCATTCTGACGGTTCAATTAAGTATAGCGGGATATAGAAAGACGGCGATTATCATTGGTGAAGTGTATCTGGCGAAAAAAATATGCAGAAAAATAAGTTTCATCCAATTTTTCAGAAAAAATATTATTTATGAGGATAGGGTGCACAAATAAGATCATTGTTAATATCTCAAAAATGATAGGAGGAAGTGAGCTTGTATATCAGCAAAGAGAGAATGTTCAAACTGGTTGGAGCCAAGGTAGCCTATTATAGAAAATTAAGAAACTTTACACAGGAAGAATTGGGAAAACGGGCCCATACCAGCCGCAGTTGTATATCCCGTGTGGAGCAGGGACGGTATAATCATGATATTCCTCTGTCTACGCTGATTGATATTGCCAATGGACTGAATGTGGATGTATCGGTGCTGGTATCGGTGACCGAAGAGGAAAAATATCTCTGTGGAAATGAAAGAGCGAAAAATAGAGATGGGGTTTCAAACGGTACGTAAATGAATTATCTGGAAAATACGGTGCAGGAAAAGATTGACCAGGTTATGGGAAAATAGAGGGAGGCCGCTATGGAAACCGAGGAGAGACAAAAGGCAGAGAAAATCATGAGGGAGAAATTCTTACAGTTCCATTCATTTTTGCAGTGTTCAGATAGAGGAAAACACGGAGCATTCACCATTTTTCTGATTGCAGTAAACCGGCTTCATGAAGTATCTGATTTATATGGCTTTGAAGCCGGAGAGGCGCTTCTGCAGGACAGGTTAAGAGAGCTTCGCAGAGCTGTTGACAAAAACGGGAAGGTTTTTCAGACCGGACGGGGGAAATTTGTAGTGCTTACGGGAGAACTCACTCCTAATCAGGCAGGAGAAAGNNTTGTTTTAGTCCCTGAGGAAACAGGCAAAATTGAAAAATGTATGGCTGATGCCGAAATCGCATTATATGATTCCTGCCGGAAAGGGGAATGCCGGATTTCCCTTTTCTGCAGTTCCATGCGGAAGATGATGACAAGGCAGGTACAGGTGGAAACGGCGCTGGAGCAGGCATTGGAACAGCAGGAACTGCAATGTGTATTTCAGCCATGGGTGAATGTGGATACAGGCCGGATCTGCGCGGCGGAGGCGCTGATCCGGTGGGAAAGTCTTTCTTTGGGGAAGGTGTCACCGGAAGAATTTATTCCTTTGCTGGAGAAGTCAGGGCTGATAGGTCCCTTCGATTTCTGGATGCTGGAATCGGTATGTGTGCAGATACGGAGATGGAGAGAAAACGGAATTTCCCCGGTTCCTGTATCGGTGAATATTTCGGCTGTTGATTTAGAACAGGATCATTTTTATGAGCGGGTCATGGAGATAGTCACAGACAATCATGTGGAACCCCGCGATATTGGACTGGAAGTGACGGAACGGATTATGATGACTCCTGATTCCTGTTGTGTGAGGTTGTTAAACCGTTTCAGAATGGAAGGATTCACCATTCTGGTAGATGATTTCGGTGTGCAGTATTCTTCTCTGCAGTATGTAGGCAGTCTTCCCGTAGATATTATTAAAATTGACCGCAGTTTTATACAGAGAATGAGTACAGATGAGAGTTATAAAAAAATTGTGAAATCCATGATTTTTCTTGCGGGGGAGCTTCATATAAAAACAGTAGGAGAAGGAGTGGAGCAGGCGGAAGAAGCGGAAGTTCTAAAAAATTATCAATGTGATATGATTCAGGGATTTTTCTATTATCATCCCATGCATGCAGATCAAATGGGCAGGCTTCTTTCCAAAGAGCGCTCTTCTTGTGAAGGAAAGTGAAGAAGTCATTTATGAATCCAATTAAATCGGCATACAAAAAGCCGGTGCCCGAAAGCACCGGCTTTTTGTATGCCGATTTAATATGGTGAAACTCACTGCAGACAGATGCAGAGATATCAGCAGCCGGTCAGTTCTTTGGCAGCCACATAGCCTTCTGTATAGTTATGTCCCAGATTCAGTCCCAGGACATCCAGGGGGTAATCGGTGCCGCCGTAGAAATTTCCAGCCAGATTTCCTACGGCATACAGACCGGGAATGGGGTTTCCTTCTCCATCAAGACACTGGAGTTTTTCATTGACTTCTACCCCTGAACAGCCTACGGTGAACCGGATATGGCGGTGTATTCCGTAATAGGGAGGTGTGTCGATGGACGTTAGAAACTTTGCAGGTACGCCGTATTGGGTATCTTTTCCGGAAGCAGCCATCGTGTTATAAGCCTTTACCGTTTTTATAAAGGTGTCCACATCCCGTATTTCCAGTTTTTCGGCCAAATGTTCCAATGTATCTGCTTTGTAGGTATGGATTAATCCATCCACGACGCCCTTCCTTTCAATATTTTCTTCCGGCATCCAGTTTTTTAGAGATTCTTTATCATCGAGGTTCATGTCCCAGCCGGCTGTTTTTTTCTGATAAGCGGAGTCAAATATTTCACAGTAATGTCCGCTGTCTTCTTGACTGAGCAGATAACCGTTCATTAATTCCATGCCTACGGTTTCACTGCAGAAACGCTGGCCGTTCAGTTTTACACGCATGAAGGGAGCATCCATAAAGCTTGTGGGGCCGGCGTCCATGTCATGGCACATTTTAGTATGCCCTACATTTTCCATACGGCCTCCGGCCCAGAGAATCATTTTATGGCCGTCGCCGGTCCGTCCGGTCCGCTTTAAATCCAGATTTGTGACATCAGGAAGATAGTAATCCATCATTTCTTTGTCATTGGCATAATCACCTGTAGCAACAACAACCCCGCGGCGGGCATTGAACCGGATATAACCGTCTTTCCCTTCTGCAGCGACACCGGTGACATGGCCGTCACTGTCCTGAATCAGTTGTCTGGCAGGGGTGTTGTAAAAAATATGGACGCCTTTTTGTTCAGCCATTTTGCAGAGAGCCTTCATGGCTTCACCGGTGTCATAGGGCTTCGGTCCAAAAACACAGGTAAGGAATTCAATATTCCAAGGGTGTTTTCTCAGCAGTCCCCCATGGGCGGCAGTCCCCATATCAACTACCTGGGCTCCTGCCTCCCGGGACCTTTCAATGAGCCAATGGAGCGCTTCACCTGAGTTTTTTGCCCAGGTTTCAATCAGTTCTCTTTTGGGGCGGTGAGAGGATGCGGCAACCAGAAGGGATACAAGGCTTTCTACATCAGCGGCATCACTGCGGGATAAATCAATGCCGGCACCAAAATTACCGCAGGCGGCTGCTTCCGGTTCTTTCTGAATCAAAGCTACTTTGGCACCGCATTCAGCCGCTTTTAAGGCACAGGGAACACCGGGAGATCCGGCACCAATGACTACAATATCATAGTCTTTTACAGAAGAGAATTCTGTAACGGGCCCGGGCCGTTTAAAAAAAGACGGGCATGGATCTGTCTGCGGGTCAGATCCGGATGTTGACTGATAACTGTATTTTTCCAAAATCATTCACCTCCATATGATTAAAGACACTTACAATTTTAATATATACCCCGCCCATTTAGATGCCAATGAAACTATAAGAAAGCCTGCAAAAATGCAGGGGAAGTTATATTATTTATGACAGATAGAACGAAAACGAAGGATCCGGTAAGGTTCATCGGGTCCTATATGTCCTTTTTGAAGGGCCAGATCCAGCTGCTGCCGGGCTGTATCTGCTCCGTGGGTACGGGGTAATACCAATCCGGTTCTATGCTCACATAGGACGACAATGCCATAGCGCTGGGGGTCAAGTTTTCGGGTACCCATGACCTCTTCCAATTCTGAGAGAATATCCACAGTATAAGTGATCTGGGGAAGTTCTTCCGGTGTTACAGGCGGGAAACGGGGATCTTTGAGTGCGGCCTCAGAGGCATTTTCCATAATTTCATGAATCAGGTCGTTTTCCATTGGAAACAGTGTGCCTACACAGCCCCGGAGTTTTTGATCTTTGTACAGAGTAACAAAGCAGGCTCCTCTTTCATGAAGCCAGTCAGCTCCATAGTCATTTCCCTGAAACGGCTGCTTTGTTACGCGTGCGGTTACCGTTTCTTTAGCGAGAAGACAGCAGGGATCGGCGGCTTTCCGACCGCGTACTGACGGTGTGGGGCTGCTTTTTCCCCGTTCTGACAGAACAACAGCGCCGGTCATATAACCGATCCCGAAAGGAGATTCATGGGAAAATATATTCATCCGCCCGTGGCCTCCTATGATGCCTGCCAAAACCTGAAGAGAGCGGAGGCCGCATTCGCCGGCAGCTTCACTGATAGATTCAGGAAAATAACGGATGGAGCTCCAGTCTCCCTCTGACAAAAAATGTTCCATTTTCCTATCGAATGCAGGTCCGGCAGGATCATAGCCATAAGGACTGACAGAGGAAAGGCGGTGTGACATATCGCCTGAAGCAACAACGGCAACACGGCGTCCGCTTTTTTCAATCGCATTCCGTATGGCCTGTCCCATTTCATACTCGCTGTCTCCGTCCTGATATCCGTAAGTCATGGAGATGATATAACGGGGCTGGAATTCTTTTTGTATATACCAGAATGGAATGAGAAATCCATGATCCAGAAAGCAGCTGCGTCCGTACTGGGAGGCAGCCTGCTCATCCATAAGGAGATAATTCTGATGGATGGAAGTTAATTCCCGTCCGATCAGCTCTAATAGTTTTTTGTCATTCCATCCCTCGAGGGATAAAGACGGATATCCAAAGCTTTCCATATTGCCTGTAAGATGGTCTTCTGCCAGAAAACAGGGGCCGTCACGGAACATAGGGCCGTGGGGAGAGATAATGAGCACAGTATCCGGCCATTTCGCAGTGAGAATCCGTGCAGTCTGTTCCATGCCCTGTATGGTTTTTTCACATTGTCTGCAGCTGTCGCCTCCGATTTCCGGAATCATGACCGGCGGATGCGGAAGGAGGGCAGCAGAGATAATTTTTCCCTTCGTAGTAATCATCCTTTCGCTATAGATATTTTCTGTATGGGAATGATGGTAAGAATATTATAATAGAAATTATTTTTTCACTTATATTATAAATCATATTGATGATTTGAAGGGACGGTTTTATGAGATAGGGGGCGTTTTAATATAAAATAACGATAAATAAATATATAATGTTTTCTAATTTGACAAATAAAACACGAGGTGATAGAGTAAGCACAATATCAAACGCAATGAAGAGAAGAGTAGCTGGAGTCAAGCAAAGCAGAGAGTCC
>DIDD01000087.1 GCA_002417965.1 Veillonellaceae bacterium UBA5809 | reverse complement strand
CCCCAATGACACATCCTGTTTTCTTTTTTGAAAGGGCGGATATTTCATGTCAGGAGATTTTATGAGAGATGGTATACTATATAAACAGGGGACATCTGTTTATATAGTTGCATGTATTTACTGACAGGGAGGAACATCATATGAATGATAGAGATCAGAAGGAAGGCATGATTCCGCTTCCCCCGCAAGAGCAGGTTATTGTGAATGATCATGAAAGACTGGCACCCCATCTTTTATTTGAAATTATACGCAAAGATGGGGAAGAAGAATTGGCAAGGCCGGCCCGGGCATTGATTTTTTCGGGGCTGGCAGCTGGTTTGGTCATTGCTTTTTCTTTTCTGTTTAAAGCGGTGCTGACAATGTATCTTCCAAAAGCGCCATGGGCCAACCTGATTACAAGTATTGGTTATACATCGGGATTTATTATCGTGATTCTCGGGAGAATGCAGTTGTTTACCGAGAATACGATTACTACGGTGATTCCTTTTTTTAGTGACCGCTCCTGGAATAAATTAGGACAGATTCTGCGGCTTTGGAGCATTGTTATTTTGGCCAATATGGTGGGAACAACACTGGCGGCGCTCTTTCTTTCCAATCCTTATATGGTGTCTCCGGAACTGACACAGTCACTGCATCAAATAGCGGGGCATGCCATGTCTATGAATATCATGGAGGATATTATACGGGGGATTCCGGCGGGCATATTAATTGCCGCCATTGTATGGATGATGCCTATATCCAGAAGCTTCAGCTTTATGATGATTCTGTTTTTTACTTATTTTATTTCCTTAGGAGATTTTACACACGTGGTAGTCGGATCGTGTGAAGTGGCTTATGAAGTCATTCAGGGACATGCCAGCTTATATGATTATTTTTTTCGATTCCTTCTTCCTACCGGGTTTGGCAATGTTATGGGGGGAACTTTTGTGTTTACACTTTTGGTTTATGCCCAGGTCAGTGACCGTCTGTCAGGCAAGTCAGATATGTGACTGAAGACGGAAAGAGTGAGAGTATGCAGGCCTGCATGTGCCGGGATTTATCAGAAAGTATTAAAAGAAGAGAGTGGGTACGCAGATTTTATTAACGGCTGCGGGAATGGCCGAGAATCTTGAGAAATAGATTTAAAAGTCAAAAAATAAATTACTAAAGGGGTCATGATATGGAGGATTTACCACATATTACTGTAGGAAAGCAAGGGGAACTGGCAGCAAGAGGCGGGCATCCCTGGATCTATGAAACGGAAATCAAGGGGGCTGACAGGGAGGTTTCTCCAGGCGGTCTGGTGCATGCAGTTTCAAATAAGGGCAAATATATAGGGACAGGGTTTTATAATCCCCTGTCTAAAATCAGTCTGCGTATTTTTTCGTGGAATGCTTCTGATCAAATCGACAGGAATTTTTGGAAGCGGAGAATCTCTTATGCGGTGCGTTACAGAAAGCAGATTATGGGAGAACAGGATATGCGGTGCTGCCGGCTTATTTTTGGAGAAGCAGACCAATTCCCCGGACTTACCGTAGACCGTTTTGAGGATATACTTTCTGTACAGGTGCTCTCTCTTGGAATGGAGAGAATAAAGAGAGAGATTCTGGACAGCATGTTGGAGGTGCTTCGTGAGGAGAAGATCAAAATTTCTTCCGTTTATGAAAGAAATGATGCATCTGTCAGAAAGCTGGAGGGAATGGAACTGGAGAAAGGGTTTTATGATTCTTCTTTTTTGGATCCTGCTGAAAGGAAAACAAAGGCAGTCATATCTGAGAATGGAATTTCTTATGAGGTGGATATTGAAAACGGCCAAAAGACAGGATTTTTTCTGGATCAGAAATACAACAGGCGGGCTGTCGGGCGAATTTCCCGGGATCTCCATGTCCTGGACTGTTTTACCCATACGGGGGCATTTGCATTGAATGCAGCAGCCGGAGGTGCTGCTTCGGTGGATGCAGTGGATATATCAGAATCAGCTGTGGATTATGTAAAACAGAACAGTCTCTTGAATCATATGAAGGTAAACGCTCTACGTGCTGATGTTTTTGATTATTTAAAAGACCTGGATGAATCGAAAAAGCATCCTTATGAGTTAATTATTCTGGATCCTCCGGCTTTTACAAAGTCAGGGGCAACGGTGAGAAGTGCTTTTAGGGGATATAAAGAGATTAATTACCGGGCTATGAAAATTCTGCCTAGAGGAGGATATCTGGCAACCTGTTCTTGTTCTCATTTTATGGATGATGACCTTTTTCGAAAAATGCTGAAAGAGGCGGCTCGGGACGCAGGGGTATCGCTCCGTCAAATTGAATTCCGCCAGCAGTCTCCGGATCATCCAATTGTAATGACTATTCCTGAAACATCCTATCTTAAATTTTTTCTGCTCCAAGTTGTGTAACTATAGAGAACGGATTTTTTCAATATTATGGACTGGTGGATATTTCCCTATGGATTATGCAAAACTGCCAGGAGAGCATTGACCGGCACTGTGGATTTTTGTGTTGGTCTGATGTTTGACCGCGGACTGACAGAAAGACTGCCTCAATAATCAAGCAGTTTGGGACTGGATGATCATTGAGGCAATTTTTGTCGGCGGGGTTATTCTTTTTTGCTGTGCTGTGCTTCCAGTTGTGCACGCTTGTCCAGATAATCACGAAAATTTATTATTTTAACAGCTTTCCAAGAGCCATCAGAAGATTGGGCCATTTCAATTTTCCAGATAAATTCGCGGTTCAGGTCCCCGTCGTGTACACGGACGGAAAGTACTGCATTTTGTCCGGCCCTTTCTATTGAAATGATATCAGACAATGTGAGTGCAGCTGTTCCCACACGGCTTTTCAGCCGGTTCAGAAGTTCCTCCGTCCAGGGATCATTGACTGCAGAAGCCGGTTTTTTTTCAAATTCCTCCTGGGTCTGACGGATCATTTCTTCTACGGCAGGATCCTTCATCTTTTTTATAGCCCAGAGCACTAGGGAATTTGATGAGCCGCGGTCTGGTGCAATTTGTTCTGCGGCATCATCATAGAGAGCCCCGTAAAGAACTGGAAGATCTACATAATGCTGAAACAGCGGGAAATTTCGTGTTTCATAAGATTCACGAATCATGCCTGCTGCATATTCCGGCGTTTTCATCCAATATAATATATACCATCCGGCTGCTGCTGCAGTCAGAATTACGGCAGCGGACAGCAGGCGGAAGGTCCAGAGACGTTTTTTTGAAATCATAAGTGATCCTTTCGGAGCGGATGCAGTATCAGAGACCTGCATCAAAAAGGGCTTTCTGCTGTGTAAATTCAATCATTCCGGCAATACCGCCTTCGCGGCCGATACCGCTCTTTTTATATCCGCCGAAAGGAGCAGAGGTGTCTCGGGGGCCGTTGTTGATATAAATATTTCCTGCCTGGATCCGCCGGGCCACACGGACCGACTCTTCCTTGTCAGGACCGCATACCGCGGCGTTCAGGCCATAAGGGGTATCATTGGCGATGTTTATGGCCTCTTCTATTGTGTTATAAGTAATAACACATAGAACCGGCCCGAAAATTTCTTCACGGGCAATTTTCATGTCATTTGTCACATTTGTAAAAACGGACGGGAGAATATAGTATCCATTATCAACAGTTGAGGGGATTTGACCGGATAACAGCACAGCTCCTTCTTCCAGGCCTGTATGGAGATAACCGGTTACTTTTTTGAATTGCTGCAGTGAAGCCAGGGGGCCTATTTTTGTTTTGGGATCACAAGGATCTCCAACAGGATATTCCTGCGTCATCTGTTGGATCATCTTTTCAATTTTTTCTTTGTCTTCACGGGGAATAAGGAGACGGGACAGGGCCGTGCAGGTCTGTCCTGCATTGAGAAAAATCGAATCCAGGCATAAATGAATGCCCTGACTGTAATCTTGTGATTTGAGGAGAATACAAGGGGATTTTCCGCCCAGTTCAAGACTGATTTTTTTGACACTGGCCAACGCTTTTTGGGCCACAGTGATGCCTCCGGAGGTGGATCCTGTAAAAGAAATCATATCAACCAGGGGATGGGAAGACAGTGCATTTCCCACTTCTGCGCCCCGCCCGGTTACGAGATTGAGTACACCGGACGGAAGTCCTGCCTGGGCAAAAGCCTGAACCAGGAGATAACAGGTGAGCGGAGTATGCTGGCTCGGTTTTAAAACGACAGTATTTCCCATAAGAATGGCAGGAATCACTTTCTGTACGACCTGGCCAAGGGGGTAGTTCCAAGGTGTAATACAGCCTATAACACCGACCGGTTCCCGGTATACGGTGGAAGCGGGAAGTTTTGTGATTAAATCCACATGGGGGGCCAGATCAATATAAGACTGTATTCGGGTATATTGGTAATCACAGTGTGCGGTTTCGGCAAAAGAGACAGGGGATCCCAGTTCACGGACTTCCAGGCTGATTATATCAGATCTCATTGCTTTGAGATGATGAAGCATCTGTTTCATCATCTCAACTCTTTCTTTGAGAGGTGTGGATGCCCAGCCGGGGAAGGCACTTCGTGCGGCCTGTACAGCGGCATCTATATCCTGAGAGTTGCCTGCCGGAACGCGGGCAAATTTTTCCCTTGTTGCAGGATTTTCTACCTGAATCCAGTCTCCTGATGAGCTTGAAGCCCACTGGCCTCCGATATATAATTTTTCAAAATTCATGTTAAACACTCCTTTCTTATTGGACTGCGCTGTCTTTATTTTAGCCAGTTTCAGGGAAAATCACAAGAATGGGAGGGCCTGACAGGCATAGTATATGTTATAATAAATTAAGATTAGCAGTAATGATTCGTTGGGGGGATTGAGAATTTATGAGCTTGTTGGAAGAAACACTGTCAGCTATCCGTCCTCTGGACCGCGCTGCAGGGGAAGAGTGCCGGAACCGGTGGAACCATCTCTGCATGGGGAGCGGGCGTCTTGGGAAGATGGAGGACATGGTTGTGCAGTTTGCAGGGGTTATGGGGAACTCTGTGCTGGATATACCTAAAAGATGCATGATTCTGGCATGTGCGGATCATGGGGTGGCCCGTCATAATTTATCAGCTTACCCCATCTCAACAACCGTTGAAATGACACGGAATTATTTGATCTCTAAGGGAGCAGGAGCCAATGCAATGGCGGCTTTTGCCAATGCGGATATGGTTGTTGTCGATATGGGCATACAAAAAGATATGTCAGATGTGCCAGGGCTTTTAAACCGGAAAATTGCATGGGGAACCCAT
The DNA here is from genome assembly GCA_002417965.1 of Veillonellaceae bacterium UBA5809. Classification (GTDB taxonomy): domain Bacteria; phylum Bacillota; class Negativicutes; order Veillonellales; family Dialisteraceae; genus UBA5809. The sequence goes on along the minus strand of DIDD01000087.1, from coordinate 397 downwards.
GATATGACGGAGGGGCCGGCTATGAGCCGGGACGAGGCGGTCCGTGCAGTGGAAACAGGCATTGAAATTGTGGAGGCACAAATTCAAAAGGGATACCGTGTTTTTCTTTTGGGAGAAATGGGAATATCCAATACAACAGCAGCAGCCTGTATCTTAGGAGCTTTTAACGGATGGACTGCAGCAGAGGTGACAGGGCGGGGGACGAATATTTCTGATGCGAGAATGATTCATAAAGTAGAGATTGTGCAGCAGGCTCTGGATGTCAATCACCCTGATCCCCGTGACGGACTGGATGTCCTTGCCAAGGTGGGCGGATTTGAGTTCGGCTGTCTTGCCGGTGTTCTGCTGGGGGCAGCGGCCCATCGGTCTATGATCGTGATTGACGGCTTTAATACAA
>DIDD01000125.1 GCA_002417965.1 Veillonellaceae bacterium UBA5809 | reverse complement strand
ATGTTAACGGAGGCGGAGAAGCGCCTCTGTATAAGTATTTGAAATCCCAGAAGGGGTTTGCCGGTTTTGATCCCAAGCATAAGATTACTCCGATTCTGGAGGATATTCTCAGTAAGGAAGATCCTAATTATAAAGAGAAACCGGATATTAAATGGAATTTCACCAAATTTCTGATTGACAGAAAAGGAGAGGTAGTATGCCGTTTTGAGCCGACGGCGGCCGAAGAAATGGTGGAAGAAAAGGTTCAGTCATTATTATAATTCAGCAGGATGTACTGCCGGAGTAAAAAATCGCTCCGGCAGTACATTTTTTTGAACTCTGTACATTGACAGGGCGGCGGAAGACTTTTATAATAAAACCGATTTTTACGGAAATGACATCCGTATTTTGATTGTCTGGGAGGAGAAATATGCATGGATATAAAAAAATTGGCAGAAGAAGAATTTCCCCATCTTATTGAGCTGCGCCGGCATTTTCATGAATACCCCGAACCTTCACAGCATGAGTTTAAGACGATGGAATTTATTGAAATGCGTCTGGAAGAACTGGGCATTTCTTTTGTCCGAATTCCCAAGGGAGGCGTTTTCGGTTTCATTGAAAGCGGCAGACCGGGATTTTCTGTCCTTATGAGGGCGGATATGGATGCTCTGCCTATTCAGGAGAATACGGAAAATCTGTCCCGCAGAAAGGTCTGCGTTTCAAAAAACACGGGATATTCCCATGCCTGCGGTCATGACGGACATATGTCCATGCTGCTGACGTGCGCAAAAATTCTTTCTGAGCATAAGTCTGAATGGGAGGGACGGGTCATTCTGATGTTTGAGGAAGCAGAGGAGTTCGGAGAGCGTGGAGTCGGACCGATGCTGCAGTATCTGGATGATCAGAAAATTCACGTAGATGTCTGTTATGCCACTCATGTCCGCTGGGATATTCCAGTGGGCAGAATGAGTATTTTGAGAGGCGGCGTAATGGCAGGCGGATTTTTTTTCCGCACAAGGATACATGGCAGGGGAGGACATGGTTCCAGACCTGACTTGTCAGTCAGTCCGATTGACTGTTTTCTGTCATTTGCAGGACAGATGCAGTCGTTCCGCATGCGCTGCGTATCACCGGAGCATTGTTTAACGTATTCTTTCGGATGTGTTCAGGCAGGGCATGAGCCCAATGTCATTCCTCCAGAGCTTATGTTTGCGGGGACCTGCCGGTTTTTCTCAGATGAGGACGGACAGCGGTTCCGCCGTCAGTTTCATGATTCTTTAAAAAATGAATGTGATAATTTTGGGTGCTCGCCGGAGATGGTGGAGGATCAGTATTTCCCTGTAGTTGAAAATAATGATATCTGTGTGGAAACAGCGGAGAAAAGTATCCGGAAGATATTGGGGGAACAGGTGCTTCAGGAGGCTGAGCCATGGATGGCATCGGAGACTTTTGCTCTGACTGCGGCGCGGTATCCCGGTATTCTTGCTTTTACAGGGATTATGGATGAGAAGACAGGAAGCGGGGCCAATCATCATACAGCCCGGTTCGATATTGGGGAAAGAGGACTTTTGACAGGTGTGGAGTCGGCCCTTTGCTATACGCTGACCATGCTTCGGGAAAAACCGTCTATTCCTTTTCAGGCGAGACCGTTAAAGGAACTGCTGTAAGGTATTTTAGTCCGATTGACGGAATCAACCATTCATGGTAATATGAACCTATAATTATAAGACAGCACGGAACTGACGGATCAGTGGAGCTACCACGTGGACCGTACTGCCTGAATCAGCCGACCGTCTGGGCAGACTTTCTGCCCAGACGGTTTTTTGTGCAGAACGTTCTTTTGGTAAAAAAAGGAGGATCTGTAAAAAATGAAGAATCGCTGGCTGATTGCTCTTTCTGCCGTGGGGGTGCATATCTGCATCGGCAGTGTATATGCATGGAGTGTCCTGACGAAGCCGATCATGCGGGATATGGGGTTTTCATTGGGGGAGACGACATGGGCCTTTTCTATTGCCATTTTGTTTCTGGGACTGTCGGCGGCTTTTCTGGGGCCGGTTGTAGAACAGATGGGGCCCAGACGGTCGGGGTTTCTGTCAGCCCTGTTTTTCGGATCAGGTCTGCTGGGAACAGGAATGGCGCTCTGGATGCACAGCCTGCCGCTGCTGTATCTTTTTTATGGCGTCATTGGAGGAATTGGTCTGGGTGTGGGGTATATCACTCCCGTGTCAACTCTGGTCAAATGGTTTCCGGATCACCGGGGATTTGCTACGGGACTGGCAATTATGGGATTTGGATTCGCAGGGCTTCTCGCGGGACCTGTGATGCAGGCTCTGACGGACCGGTATGGACTGATTATGAATTTTCTGATCTTGGGGATTTTTTACAGTGCGGTAATTTCTGTTTCAGCCTGGTATCTGGCACCACCCCGTCCGGGGGATGTACATCCGGCTCTGCGTACAGTTCCGGAAGGAGATCGGGAGAAAACAGTTTCTTATTCCATGGAAGGACCGCAGCTGACGAGGAGACAGGCTCTTCATACATGGCAGTTTTATACACTGTGGTGGATCTTTTTTACAAATATTACCTGTGGTATCGGACTGCTTGCTGTGGCTTCTCCTATGGCACAGGAGATGACAGGCATGACAGCGGCCGGAGCAGCGTCAATGGTGGGTCTTATAGGTCTTATGAATGGATTCGGGCGGATTGGCTGGTCTACGGTTTCCGACTGGATGGGCCGCCCAAACACTTACCTTTTGTTCTTTTTTATGGAAATACTGGCTTTTGGGGGATTGGCGTCAACGGATAGTTCCTGGGTTTTTATGGGGCTGACATGTCTTATCATTACTTGTTATGGAGGCGGATTTGCCTGTATGCCGGCTTATTTGGCGGATTTGTTCGGTGTCCGGCAGCTGGCATCCATCCATGGCTGTATTTTGACGGCATGGGGCATGGCGGGGATCGCAGGACCTCTGCTGTTGGCGCTTTTGAAGGAGAGTACGGGCAGTTATTCCATGACACTGCAGATTTTTGCAGGACTGCTTCTAGTCAGTTTTTTGGCTGCAGCAGGACTGAAGCGGTATGGAAAAGCGGAGGGGATTTTTGGTATGCAGGAAGAAAAAGCATAATTTTGCAAAAATGGAATGAGGCCTGTTCATTGACAGACTTCATTCCGTTTTTTATTTGTGCGGGTTTATATGGGAAGAAGGGCTCTTCATGGTCATGATGATTGCCAGACAGCTGATTTCATACAGCAGAATCATAGGAAATGCCAGTAGAAGCTGTGTGAAGATATCCGGAGTGGGCGTAATCAGTGCAGACAGAATCAGAGAGGCCATAATTATGTATTTTCTTTTTGTTCTGAGCTGGAAGGGCTGAATCCATCGGGCTTTTACAGCCACAACCATAAGAACTGGGATTTCAGAAATCAGTCCGAAGGGCAGAGCGGCTGCAAATAAAAAATTTAGATAACTTTCCATGGACAGCATTGGCTGGAGGGTATCTCCGCCCAATGTTGTCAGAAAACGGAGACTTTGCGGAATAATGAAGAAGAAGGCAAAGGAAATGCCCAGAAGAAAAAGGGCAGAGACGGCCGGTATCAGCCGTGCGGCCAGGTTCCTTTCTGAATAGCTTAAGGCGGGATATAAAAAACGCCACAGTTCAAGAAGAAGAACGGGAAGTGAAAGAATCAGTCCGGAAATTAGTGCCGTTTTTGCATAAATCAGAATGACTTCGGCAGGACGTATGAAATACAGATGTCCTGCGGGTGCAGTTAGAAAGGTGATAATTTCTTTGACAAAAAAGAAACTGACTGCGGTGCCGGCGGTCAGTGCCAGGAGGCAGACAATGAGGCGGGAACGAAATTCATTCAAGTGTTCTGCGGCGGTCATGGTTCCATCAGCAGACTGCTTGGCGGTGTATGTATTATCACAGCGCATAGAGAATCTCATTTACGTGGATCAGTGACTCTGGTTTCCGAAGTTTCGGATTTCGGAGAGTTTTCATTCTTTTCTCCGTTGACCGCCTGACGGAACTCACGCATACTTTTCCCCAGGGCGGTCCCGATTTCCGGCAGTTTGCCGGGGCCGAAAAAGATTAATCCGATGACGAGTATAAGAAGAAGTTCCGGTATGCCTATTCCAAACATGATGAATATTCCCCCTTTTGATTTGTTGTTTCTACTATACAGGGAGTTTGTTGTTTTTCTGCCAAAAAAGCTTATAAAATTTGTAAAATGACAAAAAAATGACAAAGGACATAATACTTTTCCAGATTGTTTCATTTTTTATACCTTTTGTTTTCTCCCGTTATTTATACTGG
>DIDD01000076.1:9492-15492 GCA_002417965.1 Veillonellaceae bacterium UBA5809 | reverse complement strand
CCTTGTCCCCCTGTCCGGACCCGTTCAAAAAGCACCCCGGAGGGTGCTTCCGCTGGATTATTCTGCCCTTTTTCCCGGAGGAATGAGCTGCAGATTGATATACAGCTCCTCTGCATCTCCCTTCCATTTCTTCTGTGTTTTTTCCGACGCCGTTCCGTCAGCCTTCCAGGAAGCCGCCCATGACGATTCCATATGAACTTCATTTTTTCTCCGGTTTGCCGATAGCTGCACTGTATATTCATCAATGCGTGACAGGAGATTTCCATTCATCCAGTCCATGGCCGTCAGATGCCGGCTCTCCCGGTAACGGCCCACATAGAGTGTCACCCGCATGTTCTCGATACTCACCGGGTAGTCCCGGGTCTGCATAGCCAGCAGTGTATTCGTATCGGCAAATACGATTTCATCTTCATCAGCAGCAATCACCCGGTACCTTCCCGGATCAGCCATCAGTGTATTCACATCCATGGCCTCGGAATGAATGCCCCCCGCCAGAAAAATGGCTCCCATCAAAAGTGCGCAGACTGATTTTTTCATGACTGCTCCTCCTTTTATGCAGTTTATACAGTCCGGGACATCCGCAGAATCTGCACTCTGCCCCGGACTTTCTGCAAAAGCTCTTTTCTCCATTATACAGGAATAAAAAACAAAAAGAAAACCTTCCGGTCCCCCTGGACCTGAAGGCGCACAGGACCGGTTTCCGGAGAAACCGTCCCAGATATGATTTTATATCTGCTTCAGCAGAAGATAAATGACCGCTCCCACCGCTGCCGTGCAGGGAATCGTCATCACCCAGGCAACCACCATCTGCCGGGCTATGCTCCAGTGAACGGCCTTGAACCGCTGGGCACAGCCGACGCCCATGATCGAGCCGGCCACCACATGGGTCGTCGACACGGGAAGATGGAGCATGGTCGCCGTAAATATGGTCACCGAAGAATTCAAATCCGCCGCCAGTCCGTGCACCGGCTGCATGCGGAAAATTTTGCTCCCCACCGTGCGGATAATGCGCCACCCGCCCACACTGGTTCCGATACACATGGCCGCCGCACAGGACAGCTTGACATAATCAGGCACCTCCAGCGTGCTGATGTATCCGCCGGACAGCAGGGCCAGCGTCATGATTCCCATGGATTTCTGCGCATCATTGGATCCATGGGAAAAAGCCATCAGAGCCGCTGAAAGAATCTGAAAATGGCTGGATACGACATTCACCCGGGACCGGTGAAAATTCCGGAACAGGATGAACAGCGACGTCATGACGATATACCCCGTCGCCAGAGCAATCACCGGAGACAGGACAAGGCCTCCCACGATTGTCATGATCCCCCACAGATTGAGCGCGCCCAGGCCGTGGGATACGCTCACGGCGCCGATAATGCCCCCGATCAGGGCATGGGAGGAACTGGAGGGCATACCAACCTTCCATGTAAAAATATTCCATAAAATAGCGCCTGACAGCGCCGCGATAATGACTACAGAATCCACCATGCGGGGAGACATGACTATATCTCCGCCTATGGTTTTGGCCACACCCGTGGAAATCATCGCTCCGATAAAGTTCATGCATGCCGACATGCCGATAGCCACGCTCGGACGGAGAGCCCGCGTGACGATACAGGTGGCAATGGCATTGGCCGTATCATGAAACCCGTTGATAAAATCAAAAGCCAGCGCCAGGAAAAGAACAAGCCCGATGAGGTATAGGTCAGGCATATTTCATGACCACCTCTTTAATCAGATTCGCCACTTTTTCACCCTGATCCGCTGTATTTTCCAACGCCTCAATGATTTCTTTCCATTTGATGATCTCCATCACTTCATGGCTGCCGTCAAATAAATCGGAAATGGCTTCCCGGTATACCCGGTCCGCTTCGCTCTCCAGCCGGTTCAGGCGGACCGCCCGTTCGGAAATTTCCGTTTCATTTCCGTCGATGTCCTTCAGAAGGTTAAAAATCACCTTCAGCTCAGAAGCCATTTCAATGAGGATCTCCGCCATGCGCACGGGGGACTTCCCGCCGTACCCGGCATGGTACATATGCACACTCATGAGCACATCCTGAATATCATCGACACAGTCGTCAAGATTGCATGCCAGGTTGTAAAAATCCTCCCGGTCAATGGGTGTAATAAAGACCTTTTTCATCTTCATCACAATTTCATGGGTCACATGATCTGCGGCGTGTTCCAGGTCAATCACATCCTGAATCCGCCCGTCCAGCTTGGTTCCGTCCTTCAGGACTTCCTTCGTGAGAACCGCGCCTTTGTAAAAAAATTCCGCATTCGTTACAAGGTAATCAAAAAATTCTTCATGCTTATTGATCATACTGAACATGCTGGAGTGCCTCCTCTATCGGAGATGTTCACCGGATAGAAAATAAATGTTTATTTGTATCGTATCCTTTGTATGTAAAGGAATTGTAAAGAACGCGCTACTGATCTGTAATTTAAGGCGGAAAATATAATGCAAAAAAAGCATTCATCATTTCTTTTCATGCATGCTTTTCCATTTCCCTCTCTCTTCAGACCGCACAGGATCTGGAGAAACAGAGAATTTCCCCCCTCGGAACAAACTTTACTTTTTTTACATTTTTCTGCTTTTTCTCTGACTCTATCGTATCATATTTCATACAGAATAGATATGACAAAATCCGTTTTTTTCCTGTTGAAATCCATGTTTTTATACGTTTCCCACGCCGAAGCCGCCGGCGGCCGTACGCATCCGGTCCGCGGCCTGAAAAAGGCGCAAAAAGCAGAAGGATCTATGAGAAGACCCTCCCGCTCCTTCCGTCAGTTTTTTCTGTGATTCAGCCATTTCATGGCATCGCCTAAAATATAAAGGGAACCGCACACCACGACGATATCTTCCGGCGCCGCGCCTTCCACGGCATCCTGCAGCGCCTGCGCCACATCAGGCTCTGCTTTTTTGTCTCCTGTTACTTTTTCCAGTATCTCCTCAGGTGTCCGGGACCGCGGCGTCGGAGCCGGCACGGCCAGCACCACATCTCCCGGGTGCACCAGAAAGGAAAGGACCGTATCCGTATCTTTATCCTGGAGAGAAGCAAAGACAATTCTCTTTCTTCTGTCCGGATACTGTTCCGCCAGTGTTTCCGACAGCGCCTCAGCCCCGGCGGGATTATGGGCTCCGTCAAGAATAACAGGCACCCTGTCCTCATGGACTTCAAAGCGTCCCGGCCACTGTGTGCGGGCAATGCCCTCCCGCAGGGCATCTTCCCCGATACGGTCATCCTGCTTCATGACCAGCGTCATGGCCATCGCCGCCACCGCTGCATTCACGGCCTGATAGGCGCCGAAAAACGGGACATACAGCATGCCCTTCTCCAATTCTTTGGGCATATCCTTCCGCTTCAGCGTCACAATCTGCCCCGATGCCGACCGGGTACGGCTGTCAATCGAAAAATCCCGGCCGTAAAAATAGAGACGCGATTCCCGGTGATGGGCCTCCTTTTGAATTTCCTTCAGTCCTTCCCGCTGGGCCGCGGTGACCACGGGAATGCCTTTTTTAATAATGCCGGCCTTATGATGCGCAATCTCTTCCAGCGTGCTGCCGCAGTATTTCATATGATCCATCGCTACATTGGTAATGACCGATACCACAGGCATGACCACATTCGTCGAGTCGAGAAGCCCTCCCATACCGACCTCCACCACGGCATAATCAACCTTTTTATGGCGGAAATACCAGAATCCCATGGCCGTCAGAAGCTCAAATTCGGTGGGGGCCTCCATCCCGTCTTCCTGAATTCCGGCCGCTGCCTTTCTGACTGCATCCGCAGCCAGGGCAAAGTCTTCCTCCGGAATATCCGTTCCGTCCACACTGATTCTTTCCGTGTAGGAAATAAGATGGGGCGATGTATAACGCCCCACAGACAGTCCGGCAGCCTGAAGCACGCTGGCTGCCATGGCTGTCACGCTGCCCTTTCCGTTTGTTCCCGTGACATGGATGATCCGGTACGCATTTTCCGGATGGTCCAGTTTTTCCAGCAGAGCCCGGATCCGCTCCAGCCCGGGACGGATTCCGAAATGGGCGGCTCCGCCCAGATATGTTAATGATTCCTGATAATTCATGAATCCTCCTTATGCCAGTTCCGCCAGGAATTTCATACGCTCCTGCACCGATTTCATCTTTTCTTCCTGCACCGCCAGTTTGGCCTTTTCCTTCTCCACCACATCGGCCGGCGCCTTTTCAAGAAATTTCGGGTTCCCCAGTTTTTTGGCGAGCCTGTCTATTTCTTTCTTCACTGTCTCCTGTTCTTTCATGAGACGGGCATTTTCTTTCACTGTGTCAATGAGGCCCTTCAGTTCCATATAGACCTCCATGCCGCTGACCACAGAAGCCAGCGCATTTTCGGGTTTGGGAGCCCCTTCCGGAAGAATATCGACAGATTCCGCATGAGCCAGCTTTTCGAAGTAAATTTTATGAGTTTCCGCGCATTCTCCCAGATCGCCGCGCAGAGGAACCAGATGAATCCGGCAGAGCTTTCCCGGATTGACATGCTCTTCGGCTCTCATGTTGCGGACAGCTTTAATGGCATCCATAAGACGTTCCATCTGTTCTTTTTCCTGCGGGAAACGGAGATCTCCGTCCGGGCACGGCCAGGAGGCGCGGGCCAGGGTTTTCCCCTCATGAGGCAGGTGCTGCCAGATATGCTCGGTAATAAAAGGCATAAACGGATGCAGCAGCGCCAGCATGCGCGTCAGCGTGTAAACCAGCACATACTGGGCGACTTTTTTATCTTCTGCCTGGTCTCCGTACAGACGGGCCTTGGCCGTTTCTATATACCAGTCGCAGAAGTCATTCCATGAAAATTCATAAATGCTGCCGGCCGCTTCTCCCAGCTCATATTTATCCAGATTGGCGCTGACCGATTCTTCCGTCCGGGCCAGCGTCTCCAGAATCCACCGGTCGGCCAGCGTCAGTTCTTCCCGGGACGGGACAAACGACGGATCATAGTCTTCCAGATTCATGAGCACAAACTTGGCCGCATTCCACACCTTATTGGCATAATTGCGGTTTCCTTCCACTTTCTCAAAATAAAACCGCATATCATTGCCCGGTGTATTGCCGGTCACCAGCGTGAACCGGAGCGCGTCCGCACCGTACTGGTCGATGACTTCCAGCGGATCAATTCCGTTGCCCAGGGATTTGGACATTTTCCGTCCCTGTGAATCCCTCACCAGTCCGTGTATAAAGACATATTGAAAAGGAATTTCATGCATGAATTCCAGAGACATAAACATCATTCTGGCCACCCAGAAGAAAATAATGTCATAACCGGTCACCAGCGTATTGGTGGGATACCATTTATTCAGCACCGCTGTCTTTTCAGGCCATCCCATAGTGGAAAACGGCCATAAAGCCGAAGAAAACCATGTATCCAGCACATCCGGATCCTGTTCAATATGAGTGCTTCCGCAGTGGGGGCAGGCCGTGATGTCCGTCCGGGAGGCAATGGTTTTGCCGCAGTCACGGCAGTACCACACGGGAATGCGGTGGCCCCACCAGAGCTGACGCGAAATACACCAGTCATGAATATTTTCCAGCCAGTGGATATAGGTATGGGCAAAACGCTCGGGCACGAATTGTGTTTTCCCTGTGCGTACCGCTTCCATAGCCGGTGCCGCCAAAGGCTGCATTTTCACAAACCACTGCTTGGTCGTCATAGGCTCCACTGTGGTATGGCAGCGGGAACAGTGTCCCACAGAATGTTCCTTTTCTTCAATTTTCACAAGGAGACCGGCCTCTTTCAAGTCACGGACAACAGCCTCCCGGGCTTCATAGCGGTCCATGCCGCTGTAGGCGCCGGCTTTGCCGTTCATGGTGCCGTCCAGATTCATGACCATAATGGAAGGCAGACTGTGGCGCTGTCCCACCTCAAAGTCATTCGGGTCGTGGGCGGGCGTGATTTTCACACAGCCTGTGCCGTAGGCCGGATCCACGTAGCTGTCGGCAATCACGGGAATGGTGCGGTCCGTCAG
>DIDD01000076.1:0-9263 GCA_002417965.1 Veillonellaceae bacterium UBA5809 | reverse complement strand
TAGATCAGCCCTTTTTCATAGAGGGACACAAAAACTTCCCGGACAGCGCGTGCGCAGACATCATCCATGGTGAATCTTTCCCTGCTCCAGTCGCAGGAAGAGCCCAGGCGCCGGATCTGCCGCCCGATGGTGTCTCCGTATTTTTCCTTCCACTGCCAGACTCTCTTCAGAAACTTCTCCCGTCCCAGATCATACTTGGTCAGGCCCTCTTTGGCGATTTCCTTTTCCACCTTGACCTGTGTGGCAATGCCCGCATGGTCTTTGCCCGGAAGCCAGAGCACATTATACCCCTGCATTCTTTTATAACGGATCAGAATATCCTGCAGCGTGCCGTCCAGGGCATGGCCCATATGGAGCTGTCCAGTCACATTCGGCGGCGGCAGAACGATGCTGTATCCTTCTTTTCCCTCTTCCGGCTCATCATGAAAGACACCGTTTTCTTCCCAGTAATGATACCATTTCTGTTCAATTTCGCCGGGATTATAAATCCCCAGATTTTCATATCGGTTCATTCTTTTCCACTCCCTGAAAATAAAAATACTCCTTCATCCCATAGGACGAAAGAGTGCTTCCGCGGTACCACCTAAATGATCAATTGATCGCTCATTAGCGGGTAACGTCCGCGGCGGGCAGATCTTTTTTCTGCCGGCTCCGGGGTGACATACTGCTTTCCACCGCTGTTCTTCCAGCCAAGGAACAGCTCTCTGACGGTGAAAGGGGACAGCTTCTTCCCTTCTGCGCTTTTTTCAATATATGTGTATGATAGCAGTGTTCCCCGTATTTTGTCAAGACAGGNNTTCTTTTACTGCGCCGGACTCGGCTGCGGACCCGCAGGATCAGCTGCCTCGGGAATCTCCGGAGCTTTCAGCGCATGGTAGCGGAAAAGATTTTCCACCTGTTTGTGGTCAATGGTTTCTACTTCCAGCAGCGCCTTCGCCATCGCATGAAGGACTTCAATATTGTCATTCAGCGTGCGCAGCGTATCGTTATAGGCTTCGTTGAGGTACTTGTGCATTTCCTCATCGATAATCGTCGCCACGGCTTCGCCGTAATTCCGTTCTGATCCGAGCTGTTTGCCCAGGAATATCTGTTCATGATGTTCTCCGAAAATCATGGGTCCCAAGCGGTCGCTCATGCCCCATTCCATAATCATCTTCCGCAGAATCGCCGTCACCTGCTGGAGATCTCCGGAAGCTCCGCTGGAGATTTCATTGAAAATGATCTGCTCCGCACAGCGTCCTCCCAGGGCAACCCTGATCTGCGCCATCAGGTGGGATTTGGTAATAAAGGACCGTTCCTCCTGGGGAAGCATCATCGTATAGCCGCCTGCCTGCCCGCGGGGAATGATGGTCACTTTATGAACCGGATCAGCATCCTTCAGGACAGTGGCCATAATAGCATGGCCCGATTCATGATAGGCGGTAATTCTTTTCTCCGCCTCGCTGACTCTGTGGCTCTTGCGCTCCGGACCGTAAGCCACCTTTTCACTGGCTTCTTCCAGATCGGCCATGGAGATGGTCCGTCTGGACTCACGGGCTGCCAGAAGAGCCGCTTCATTCAGCAGATTGGCCAGGTCGGCGCCGGTAAACCCGGGCACTTTCTTGGCAATCGTTTCCAGATCCACATCAGAATCAAGGGGCTTGTTTTTCGCATGCACCTTGAGAATCGCCACACGGCCCTGCAGATCAGGACGGCCCACTACCACCTGACGGTCGAAACGGCCCGGGCGGAGCAGCGCCGGATCCAGGATATCCGGACGGTTCGTGGCCGCCAGCGTAATAATCCCCTCATTGGCTCCGAATCCGTCCATCTCCACGAGGAGCTGGTTCAGTGTCTGTTCCCTCTCATCATGCCCGCCGCCGAGACCGGCGCCGCGCTGACGGCCCACCGCATCAATTTCGTCAATAAATACAATACAGGGTGCATTCTTCTTCGCCTGTGCAAAAAGGTCTCTTACACGGGAAGCGCCCACACCGACAAACATCTCGACAAAATCCGAACCGGAAATGGAGAAAAACGGAACCTTCGCCTCTCCCGCCACGGCTTTGGCCAGAAGAGTCTTCCCTGTTCCGGGAGGTCCCACCAGCAGGATACCTTTCGGAATTTTTGCTCCGATGGCCACATACTTCGACGGATTCCGCAGAAAATCCACTACCTCTGCCAGTTCCGTCTTGGCTTCATCTTCCCCTGCCACATCGGCAAAGGTCACATGAACCTGTCCCTCTTCCGTCATTTTGGCGCGGGATTTTCCAAAGTTCATCACCCGTCCGCCGCCGCCCTGGGTCTGGTTCATAATCCAGAACCATACCCCGACCAGAATTAAAATCGGAAGAAGCGAAGAAAGAAGACTCATCCACCAGGAAGGCTGTTCCGGCGGCTTGGCCGTAATCACGACCCCTGCCTGATTCATCTGGGGCAGGAGCTGGGTATCATTATCCGGGATATAGGTAGAAAACTGGGTCCCGTCATTCAGCTTTCCCGTCACTGAATTGTGTGTCATCACGACAGACTGCACGTTCTTGTTCTGGACCTGTGCCACAAAATCACTGTACGTGATTTCCGAACGTCTTTCCTGAGGCTGGACGAATGTATTGAATATGGACACCGCAATAATAATCAGGAGTACATACAACGCTACATTCTTCACAAATTTATTCAATATAATCCCCCTTCTGACTGCCTAACGCAGTAAATTTTATAAATCTGTACATGATTGTCTCTCAATTTTGAAAATCAATACCTGACTGACATATTATTTTATCATACTTTTCAGGCTCTATCAACGAAATTCAATGCTCATAAATCTCGTTTTTGAGTGTGCATATGTCGGGCAGGTTGCGGTACCGTTCGGCATAATCGCAGCCGTAGCCCACAATAAATTCATCGGGAATTTCAAATCCGATGTACCGGACTTTCACAGGAATCTGGCGGCGTTCCTTTTTGTCCAGACATACGGCAAGTTCCACAGAGGCGGCGCCGCGGCTCTTCAGGAGCGGCACCAGAGAAGCCATGGTACAGCCTGTGTCAATAATATCTTCCACGACAATGACATGTTTTCCCTCGATGGAACGGTCCAGATCTTTCTTGATGGATACCTTTCCGCAGGAAACAGTGCCGTCCCCATAGCTGGATACGCACATAGTGTCCAGGCTCACAGGAAGATCCACTGTCCTCATCAGGTCGCACAGAAAAGGAATGGCCCCTTTCAGGATCCCCACCAGAACGGTTTCCTTCCCTGCGTAGTCACGGGTAATATCCGCTCCGATTTCCTGTACTCTCTGCCGGATTCTGTCTCTGTCAATCAATACATGCTTTACATCTTTCATCAGTCTGTCCATGTTGTAATTCTCCTCAGCGTAAGAAGTAAGTACCGTACCGTTTTCCCGTCAGGCTCCGCGCCTCTTCCGCGCCGTCTTCCGCCGATCCAGTAAACCGTGCGGTCATCAGCTGCCAGCGGCCATTGATCCCGTTGTTCTTTCGGTATTTTCATATCAATCATTATTTTTTTTATTGTTTTGCTTCCGTCCATGCCGGCCGGCGAAAACCGGTCCCCCGGCCGCCGGCACCGCAGCGTCACCGGTCCCTCAAGCCGGTCCGCATCGAGCAGGCACTGATCCGGACCCAGTGCGCCGGGCGGCGCATCCAGCAGTTCCGTCTTCATTTCCCAGGGACCCAGGCAGAGTGTTCCGTCTTCTCTGACTGTACAGGAAAAAGGAATTTTATCTTTTTCACGGAGGCTGCGGGTGCTTCCCGGATAAAACCGGGCTTCTCCGTAAGAAATCTCCGCCATGATGCCCGCCGCAGAGGTTCTGCTTCCTGTCCGTCCCCGCAGCAGAAGCCTGCGGAACCTCTCGGTTTCCTCATAATCGAAGACGGCTGCTTCTCCCGACAGCCGTCCGGCGGCCCAGCGCAGAATACGGCGCTGCAGCGCCGTTCCGCACTGCCGGAAAGCCGGCAGAGGAAAACAGGCCCTGTTTTCCTCTATCCGTCCGAAGCGGTTCCAGAACTTCTCTGTTTCCCCGTCCATCCACCGGTTTTCTTCTCTCAGAACCTCCGCCAGACGGCACAGGCTGTCTGTGATCCGGGGATTATACTCCCGCATCGCCGGCAGCAGCGAGAGACGGATCCGGTTGCGCGTGCAGTTCTGTTCGTCATTGGTCGGATCATGGCAGGGCGTGTAAGGAAACCGCCGGAGAAAGCGGCGGATATCTTCTTTTCTGACACACAGGAAAGGACGGATCAGATCTCCTGCCCGGGGGCAGATCCCCTCCAGTCCCTCCGGTCCGCTGCCCCGGATCATATGATAAAGCACCGTTTCGGCCTGATCATCACCATGATGGGCCGTAGCTATGAGCGTCATGCCTCTTGTCCGGGCTGTTTCACGGAGGGCACGGTACCGCACGGAACGGGCCGCCGTCTCCAGCGAATCCCCTGTGCGGCGCTGCTCCTCTCCCACATCCACCGTGCACACAGTACAGTGCACACCCAGACTGCGGCATACCCGCTGTACAAACTGCGCCTCCGCCGCCGATTCTGTCCGGAGACGGTGATCCACACAGCAGCATTCCAGAAAAAATCCCTCGTCCCGGGAGAATGCATGAAGAGTCAGCAAAAGGGCCAGTGAATCCGGCCCCCCTGAAACGGCGGCCAGAATCCGGTCCCCCTCTGCCCACAGCCCATGCATACGCCCATACCTCCGGACGGTTTCCTGAAATGGATCCTGTTTCATTCTTTCGGTGCCATGACGTCTTCCTCCAGGAGACCTTCTACCAGATCCCTGTCACTGACAGTCACCTCGGGAAGCGCAAAATATTCCATCAGACTGTCCACAATCGCCACACCGGCCACAATGATGTCGGCTCTCTCAGGAGCGAGACCCTTCACACGGCACCGTTCCTCATAAGACATCTTATATAGTTTTTTAAGCAGGGGCCCCACTTCTTCCTGATGCAGCACATAATCCTGCACCCGGGCGGGATCATAAACCGGCAGTTCCTCCAGCATGGAGGCAATGGATGTAGCCGTGCCGCCCACGCAGATCCAGCGCTTCACCGATTCCGCTTCTTCCGCATGTTTGAATACTTCGAAGCAGTGCTTTTTCAGCTCCGCCAGACCCCGCAGTGTCGTTACATCAAACTGGCAGGACGACCGGACGCAGCCTAAAGGATAGCTGCTGCGGAATCCGATATCAGACCCGTATCCCATGCAGATTTCCGTGGAACCGCCGCCGATATCCGTGACGGCCGTGAGCACATTCGATGTGCCGGCCGCACCTATATAACTGTAAAAAGCTTCTTCCGCCCCCTTCAGAATACGGACGGGAATCCCCGTCTTGGCCGTAATCTGGTCGGCAAACGGCTGCCCCTGGGGCGCGTCACGCATCACCGATGTGCCGTAGGCTCGGATTACATCAGCTCCTGCAATCTTCGCCATGGCCGCAAATTCCTCTACAGCCTGAAGCGTGCGGATCTGCGAGCTGGAAGAAATTTTCGCCGTTCCGGTCATTCCCTCTCCCAGACGGGTCGACTTCAGCATTTTTTTCAGCGTTTTCCATTCGCCGCCTTCTTCCTGCTGCGCAATCAGAAGACGCACTGAATTGGTACCGATATCAATGACTGCTCTAATCATAAGTCCTCCCAATGAAAGAATAAGAGGGCATCCCCGATGCCCCCTTCCGGGTTTCAGTCCGAGCGTCGCGATCCGCGTCCGCCGCGTTTTGATTCCACATTCCTTTTTAAATCCAACAGCCTTTCATCGCTGTCTTTCAGAAAACGACTGAGCTTATCCTCAAAGGACACCTCAGGCACATGCCTGCGCATAGGCCGAAAATCTCCCGACGGGCGTGCTTCCTGATAGCGGTTCTGAGGGCGCCGGTTCTCCCTGAAACGTTCTCCGCCGGATTCAGGACGGTCATTCCGGGGTCTTTCAAACTTTTTTTCCCTGGGAGCGGGTGCCTGTGTCTGCTTGATGGAAAGTGCAATTTTCCCTTTCTCATCAATGGATATGATCTTGACCTGAACCCTATCCTGTACCTTCAGATAATCATTAACATCATTCACATATTCATTGGCCACTTCTGAAATGTGGACGAGACCGACTTTTTTATCCGGGAGTTCAATAAATGCACCGAATTTCGCAATGCCGGTCACAACGCCTTCTACAATACTGCCGATTTCCAAACCCATGTAAGAAAAGATGCCCTCCTTATTTTAAAAATACACTTTCATTATACGAAACTTCCGAAAGAAGTGCAATAGATTTCTGTTATATTCCGCCTCTTCCGGAAAGTCTTCACCGTACGTAAGGCACTTCTCCCTGTTTCACCAGTCCCAGGTCCTCCCGCGCCTTTTTTTCAATCACGGCAGGATCCTCCAGCGCCGCCTTCTGATTCTCCAGCTCCTGGTTTTCCTGCTGCAGCTGATCACGGATACGGGATGCCTCCTCCAGCTGCCGTGACAGGGCATACCACTCCCATCCCTTCACGGCGAGATAAGCCAGCAATATGATACATAAAAGAAAATACAGTATTTTTTTCGGTGATATTTTTTTCTTTCGATGCATGGTTATTCTCTGCCTGTCAATGTGTTCACCATCCGATAAAAAGCAGGTTCCGCCGCCCGGGCCTGCTCATAAGCCAGTTTCTTCTCCATCACGGAAAATCCATAGTCCAGCCACACGGGAGGGTCTTCCCAGCGGCGGTCATCATGATAAAACACGGCAATCATAAGCCGTCCGTTTCTCTCGGCGGACGCCACCAGGCAGTCCCCCGCCGCATCCGTGGTCCCTGTCTTGATCCCATTCGCCCCGGCATATCCGCTGAACAGGAAATCATTGCTGTTCTTCACGGTGCGCACCATGCCGTCCCTGTATGTCATGGAATGAAACTTCTCCGACACGATATGGCGGAACTGCGGATTTTTCATGGCATAGGCCGCAATCTTCGCCATGTCCTCTGCCGTTGTATAATGTCCAGGATCCGTCAGTCCGTTAGGATTGGCAAAATGGGAATGCACGGCTCCGATGGCTGCGCTTTTCTCATTCATCATTTCCACAAAGCGTTCTTCACTGCCGCCGACCGTTTCAGCCGCCGCCACCGCCGCATCATTGCCGGATATCAGCATCATACCCTGAAGCATCTCCCACAATGAAATAGGAAGATCCGTCCTGACTCCCAGCGTGGTTCCTTCCGCCGCCATGGCCCGGGGTGTAATGACTGCATTCTCCTGCAGCCTGTCATGACCTTCCTCCAGAGAAATAATACAGGTCAGAATCTTGGTGGTGCTGGCCGGATTCACCCGCCGTTCAGGGTCGCGGGCCGCCAGCACATCTCCGCTTTCCGCATCCATGACAACCGCGGACCAGGCTTCCGTCGCCGGCGGGGGAGGCATAACCGGCGGCGCCGGAGGAGGCGGCGTCACATACACAGCCAGAGCTGCTCCGGACACAGCCACGGCCGCCAAAACAAAAAATATGAGCAAAAAACGTTTCAATATATCAGTCTCCCCATTCGGATTCATTTCCATTGTATCACAAACAGGAAGAAATGCCCGTCTTTGTTAATTCTTTTGAATTCCTTTATTTAAAGCCGCTGCTATGGCCGCTCCGTTTTCACCGGGCCCCGGCCGGTATACCGCCGTCTGCCCGCACAAGACATCCTGTCCGTCGAAAACTGCAGTTCCCGCCGTCCCGTCATGGTAAAGACGGACCAGTTTCCCCGCAGTCAGATAGGTTCTCTCCGGCGCGCTGTACTTTCCTGACGCGGCAGGAGCAAAGGTCTTCACGCCTCTCACCACAATATAACCGTCCCTGACATTGACCTGCTTTCCTGAATATTCATACATGCGCTTCACATTTTTTTCAATCCGGTCAGATGTGGCCGGATGATTGCCCGGCTGAACCACGGCCTGTATGCCGGAGGGCGTATTATCTCCATATTTTTCATACAACACCTGCATGGCCGCCGCGGCCGCTCCCGGATTATACCCGGCATCCGTCAGATAAGTAAATCCGATCTGATCAGCTTCTTTTTCCTGATCCTTGGTAAATACGGCATTATTGATATAATTACCGGCCACATTCGATAAAATGGCCGCTCCAGCCGTGGGATTTGCTGCCGTATAGACACTGACTGCCGTAGACAGCCCGATCTGTTTTTTCAATCCGCTGACGGAATGGCGTTTTTCCCCGTGCGCCAGCTCATGGCCCATCACATAGGCCAGTTCACCGTCATCCAGGACGTCCAAAGCCCCTTTATATACACACATGACGCCGCCCAGGCTCATAAAAGCATTGACATCCTCTCCGGGGGCCGCATAGATCTCATAATCCCTTTTAATATCCCCGGATGACTTCAGCCGCCTGTATACGGCGTCCAGACGGTCCGCTGCCGCCTGAGACTGATACACTCCCGTTTCCTTCTGGGCCTGGGACAGAAACTGGCGCTGGCCCTGATCATCCAGCCTGGATACATACTGGGACACATAGACCATGGCCGCCGCCCCGTAAATCAGACTTTCCGCCGCGGATGCCGCCGAAGCAGCCGCCGGAACTGTCACCAGGGAAACGGCCAGTACCGCCGCTGCCGCCGCTTTTTTCCCCAACCGATTCATGAAATCACCTCCCCAATTAAGTCCATTGTACCAATTCATTCTTTTTTTGTGAATTGTTGTTTCTTTTTTTACTAAAATAATAAAAAAAGCTCCGATTTTTTCAAATCGGAGTTTCTCTCTGTTATGGTTCAAGAACATCCAGCGGTTCAAGAACCCCCAGCTTTTCCAGCATGGGGATATCAATGGGCGTATAGGCGTCCGGATGCTTTCTCAAATAGTCCTGCTCTTCCTCCGGCGCTTCTGAAAAACTTTCCAGACGGGCCACACGCGTCTGCACCGGCGGTCGGCGCGCTTCCTTCCTTTCCACATCATTCACAATCATGCATGAATCCGAGACCGGACGCTCCCCTCCCCGGGACTGGACAAAAGTTACATAATAGGCAATCTGGGGCAGATCCTCCGCCTGGGAATAATAAATACGCGACCGGTACTGGGGTCCCCGGCATTTCCCCTGGATTCCGTCTGTATAAGGATTAATCACTGCAAAAAAAACGGACAGCAGCGCCGTAATATCGATTTTCTTGGGATCATAGCTGACCTTCACGCATTCCACGTCCCCGTTTTCCCCTGACGGTTCCCCTGTATGCTCCGGTCCGGCAGCCCCCCTGGCCTATCCCGCCCCTCCGCCCCTTCCCCCCTTGATTCCGGCCACGC
>DIDD01000071.1 GCA_002417965.1 Veillonellaceae bacterium UBA5809 | reverse complement strand
CTCATTTTTTCACAGCCCCTTTATAAATCATATGCTTTATTTCAATTGACCGGAAGTCATAGCTTCCCGGAGTGCCCTGGCCAGCTGGTCAGGACAGGACGTACTCTTATCCCTGCAGGTAACACCCTCCAGTTTCTGTATTACATCCTCCACCTTCATCCCCTCAGTCAGTCTGCTGATCCCTCTGGTATTGCCGGGACAACCTCCGTCAAATCGTACGGAACGTATATAATCTCCCTCTATATCAACATGGATGCATCTCGAACAAGTTCCGTGAGTTACATAATCAATATGCGTCATAACCAAACTCCTTATCCCTTGAAATACGCTACACCGGATGCAAACAGGGGCTGGTATTTTTCTCCGTCAATATTCTTGGCTATATTGATTCCGCAGCGCTCGCTGTGCCCCATTTTCCCCAGCACACGTCCGTCAGGACTTGTAATCCCTTCAACAGCCCAGCAGGACTGATTAGGATTCACCCGTCCGTCATAAGACGGCTTTCCCTGATCATCTGTATACTGTGTGGCAATTTGTCCGCGGGCCGCCCATTCTCGGATTTGTTCATCTGAGGCCACAAAACGGCCTTCTCCATGGCTCACCGGAATTCGGTGCAGTTCTCCAGGGCTGCAGAAAGCAAACCAGGGAGACCTGACTGAAATCACTTTTGTCGTTACGTAACGTGAAACATGTCTGCCGATTGTATTATAAGTCAGTGTAGGCGCTTCCGGCGACAGCGGCTTAAACTCCCCGTAAGGGACCAGTCCCAGCTTGATCAGTGCCTGGAATCCATTGCAGATGCCCAAAACCAGCCCGTCTCTCTGCCGAAGAAGATCATCCAGCGCCGCCTGCAGCAAAGGATGTCTGAATAAAGCGGCAATAAACTTTCCGGATCCTTCCGGTTCATCACCAGCTGAGAATCCGCCCGGGAACATAACAATCTGTGACTTCCTGATCTCCTCTGCCATCTGTTCAACGGACTGGCAGAGCTCCTTCTGATCCCTATTGCGGAGAATCTGCACATGGCATACTGCTCCTGCTTTTTCAAATGCCTTGGCGCTGTCAATTTCACAATTGGTTCCAGGCATAACGGGAATAAACACCCGCGGCGCCCCTGCCAAAAGACTTGTGCGCACCGCCGGCGCCTCTTTAAAGAGAGGAATTTCCGGAGATTTATCCGAAAGATCCGGAGCTTCAATCGGAAATATATCAGAAAGTGTTTTTTCCGCACTTTCAAGGAGCTCTGCCACAGCCACACGTTCCCCCTGGACCACCATATCCTTTCCTTCCAGAATTCCCAGAAAGACAGCTTTTGAGTCATCGGACCACTGCACAGCCTGTGCTGCATCAGTTTCCGCCAAAACAGCTCCGTATCGGGGACTGAACAGACCATCCCTTGAAAGGATATCAGAAAAAACCGCACCTATCCCATTTCCAAAAGACATATCCGCAGCGGCCGCAGCAATACCTCCCCCGTCAACAGCTTTCATAGAGTAAATCTTCCCTGCCTGCACCTGTCTGTATAGAAAATCCCCGTTCTTTTGGAAAGCATCCAGATCCGGCATTCCCTCTTTGTCTCTGGGCACATCAAACAACACAATCGCATGCCCGCGGCTCTTCCATTCATCACTCACTGTTTCCGAGGCCCGCCCGGGACAAACCGCAAAAGAAACCAATGTGGGCGGAACATGAAGCTCATTAAAAGTACCGCTCATTGAATCTTTTCCCCCAATGGCGCCGATTTCCAGCTTATGCTGCACCAGAAAAGCTCCGAGAAGGGCTGCCGCCGGTTTTCCCCAGCTTTTTTCATCTGTCAGCTTTTCGAAATATTCCTGCAGTGTGAGATATGACTTACGCCAATTCCCGCCCAAAGCCATAATACGGGCCAGAGACAACAGCACCGCATAGACTGCTCCATGAAAGGGACTCCAGGATGCAAGATCAGGATCATAGCCATGTGTCATAAAACTGACTGTATCCGTATCACCTTGCCGTACCGGCAGTTTGGCCGCCATCCCGTCAGTCCGTGTTTTCTGGAAATGCCCTCCATAGGGCATAAGCACTGAAGCCGCCCCAATAGAACTGTCAAATCTCTCCGAAAGCCCCTGCTGCGATGCCTGGCTGAGACTTCCCATGAGCTTTTTCCATGCATTTCCAACTGATGCTGCGGGCTCAAGAGCAAAGTAATCCCTGTTCTCAGGAGCGGCAATGAATGCTTTTTTATGCTGCCTCACGCCATTTGTATCCAGAAACTGCCGGCTGACATCAACAATAGACTGCCCCCGCCAATGCATCACAAGACGCCCGGTATCTGTAACAGAGGCTACTCTCGTTGCCTCCAGATTTTCTTCGGCAGCATATTCCATAAACTCTTCTGCATCTTCTGCGGAAAGGACTACCGCCATTCTTTCCTGAGATTCCGAAATGGCCAGTTCGGTACCATCCAGTCCATCATACTTCAGCGGCACTTTGTCAAGCTGAATATCAACTCCGTCTGTCAGTTCCCCAATGGCCACAGAAATTCCGCCGGCTCCAAAATCGTTGCATCGTTTAATAAGTCTCGTTGCCTCTTTCCTGCGGAAAAGACACTGAATTTTTCTTTCTGTAAGGGGATTTCCCTTCTGCACTTCCGAACCGCAGGTTTCAAGGGACTCGGTATGAAGCTCTTTGGATGATCCCGTAGCGCCTCCGCAGCCGTCCCGTCCCGTTTTGCCCCCCAGCAGAATAACAACATCTCCGGAAACCGGCTCTTTTCTGAGAACATGATCAGCGGGCGCCGCTGCGACAACTGCGCCGATTTCCATTCTTTTGGCTACAAACCCGGGATGATAATACTCCTTCACTTCTCCCGTAGCCAGTCCGATCTGATTACCGTAAGAGCTATAGCCCGCTGCCGCTTTGACAGTAATTGTTTTTTGGGGAAGCTTCCCCGGCAGTGTATCAGAAGC
This sequence comes from Veillonellaceae bacterium UBA5809, assembly GCA_002417965.1. Lineage (GTDB taxonomy): Bacteria > Bacillota > Negativicutes > Veillonellales > Dialisteraceae > UBA5809. Next base: position 25,728 of record DIDD01000071.1, on the reverse strand, counting down.
AGGTGTCCGGGGATCCCCTGAACCTGTGACACGCATGGCCTGATAAACATAAGCCCGTCCTGACAGCGGATCACGGATGCATCCTCCAAGACAGGTCGCTGCGCCCCCGAAAGGCTCTATTTCTGTAGGATGATTATGCGTTTCGTTTTTAAATAACAGGAGCCAGTCCTCAGGCTTTCCGTTTACATCCGCCCTGACACGTATAGTACATGCATTAACCTCGTCTGATTCATCTAATTCTTGAAGGAGTCCCCGGTGTCTCAGTTCCTTCACGGCAGTCACCGCCATATCCATCAGCGTGACAGGAGGGATATTGTTCTTCCCATGCACCGTCCTTCTCACAGCCTGGTATGTTTGAAGCGCTTCACGCACCGGTGACGTAAAAGGACCTTCTTCTATGGAAATATCCGTCAGCTCCGTAGAAAAAGTTGTATGGCGGCAGTGGTCCGACCAATACGTATCAATAACCCTAATCTCCGTTATTGTAGGATCCCTTTTTTCCTCATCCCTGAAATAATCTCTCACAAAGCAAAGATCCTCCAGACTCATGGCAAGTCCCATATTCCGTGAAAAACGAATCAGTTCCTCCGAGGAAAACGAAGTCAGCCCTGAAAGCACCGAAACCCGCTCCGGTTCCTCAGAGTGCAGCGCCAGTGTCTGTGCTTTCTGCAAAGAAGCCTCTCTGGACTCCACCGGATTGACAAGAAATTTTTTTACAGCTTTTCTGTCAGCCTCCGACAGTACTCCGGTCAGCACATAGACAGAAGCGCACCTTACACGCAGGCCATCGCGCCCCGTCAGAACTGCCAGACATTGTTCGGCCGAATCTGCCCTCTGGTCATACTGCCCCGGTAGATATTCAACAGCCTCCACCCAATTGCCCTGAGGAAGATCTTCTGTTACCTCATCTACAGGAGGCTCGGAAAACACCGTAAATAAAGCCTGCCGGTACTCTTCCTGATGCAAGCCCTCTACGTCATAACGATGATACAATGCCGCCTCTTTTAGCCGGCCTCCGAGAAACCCATTCATTTCTCTGCAGAGACGTTCTTCTTCCTGCCGGAATCCCGGCTTTTTCCGAACATATAAGCGCCGTATTTCAGACACAGATACACACTCCCTCCCAAGACTCACCGCCCGGCCCACCCGGACAAGATACTTTTATATTACCACACAGTCTGGAGAAAAAAGAGAACTTCTTTCCACAAAATTAAGCAGGGTCAATTTGATCCGGGCGTTTTTCCACAATCAGATGAGGAGCTGCTGCCGAAATCAGGTCATCCGCCGCATAAATCAGAGGATACCTGCCCCCATCACCTGCCAAAAGAAGAACTGTGCAGACATCCGTACCGCGAAGTAAAAAATACAGACGCGCATAAAGAGGAATCAAAAGGCCGTCAGACAGCAGTGACACTCTTCCCCCTGCTGTATAAATCATCTCTCTCGTATAATTCATGCGCCTAAGCGGTTCAAAATCACGAATGGTGAACTGACTGCCGCGGTTCGAAACATTCTCTCCCGTCCATGACATCACGGCCTGACGGACCATGGCGTAAAGCGGTGAATCAGGCTGATACATCTGCATATTAATGGAACTGAGATTCTGCCACTGATCCGGTGTCAGATTAATATTGAAATAAGGAATTATGCGCTGACTCCATTCATGAGGAAGCACCGTATATATCAGGCGTCCAGAAAGGACAACCTTCCCCTGATGTACCTGAAGTACCCCTGGATGAACATCCAGCCGCGCACCGCCGGGAATTGAAACCGCCTCTGCAGAACCATTGCTGAAATAAGACAGATCCTTCCTCAGCTCCACCTGTCCAATGGCCCCCAAATCGGCTGTCTCCGCCGCCCATGCCGTACAAAAAAATCCCATAGATGCCAGCACCGCCAGCAAAACCCGGAAGATTCTCATCATTGATCTCCCTTCATTTCATACAGACTATAAAGAATTGAATCGGAAAATCTCCGCCCCGCTGCCGGTGTTCCCCAGAAAGTCAGAACAGACAGTGCCCCGTCCGTCCCGGTGAAAACAGTGCTGCGGATCCACAGCGGAAAAATCTGCCCCTCCCAGCGGAGCAAGAGCCAGATGTCACTCTGCCACCGGGTGATTCCCTCCGCAGAATGATACCGTGCCCATGGCTTATAAAGAACTGCCTTTACCTCTCCTTCTATGCGTTCCTTTTTCAGACGGCGGTTCAGGAACAGGGACATCTGTTCTGGTGTTTTAGGCAATGCATCAAAAAACTTCTGATCTTCTGAAGTAAATACACGGTCTGCCGGAGCGCTCCAAAAAGCGCCGGATTTCTCCCCTTCTCCAGTAAAAAGTCCAGTGCTTTTGCCGGAAACGGAAGCTGCCGCCACAAGATAAATTCCCTCCAGATCATCCTGACTCATCTGATACACATGAGTTGTTTCCACAGAATTTTGACTGCCAAAGGAAATACACATTCCCTCAGGAAACGCCAGTGCGCCGAACAATTCTGCCGGAAGCGCTTCAGGAACTGACATAATGCCTGCATTTCTAAGAAAATGGGATGGCTGAAATACAGAACGGCTCTGTCGGATTTCTATTGTATCAGGAAAAGGCATCCGTCCCAGAGAATTAAAAAAAATATCCTGAGCCTGTGTGGGAAATCCCAAAGAAGCCAGACAGACAGCGGCATAAATAATTCTTTTTTTAACTTTTCGAAACATGGACTACCTCCTCTGCGCGGACACGGTCTTCTTCTGCTGTACGGCTGTCCGTCAATGAAAAAACCAGTTTATCCGAAGCTGCCTCCACGAATCTCCGCTCCCCGTCAGAACTCATTACCGCCAGTATATAAAACTGGCCATTTCTGGGAAACAAATACAGCTTGACAAATTCCGGGAGTACAAATCCTTCTGACACCAGCCATATACGGGCCGAGGCCGCCTGCGCATACCGGTTGCCATGGCGGAGAAGCTGAATCCGATGAAAATCCGACACTTTAATTGAAGCCCAATTAAAAGGAATATTTTCACCGCCCTGCTCCCGGATAGCCTCCGTAAAGCGGAGAATACGGTCCTGAAGCTGTTCCGCTCCCCGCGGAACAGTTTCTCCAGAAAGAAATTTTTTCAGTATGGCCGCCTCTCCGTCAGACAGCTTTAGTCCTGCCGCCCAGGCAGAAACCATTTTTCCCTCTGTATTTTCCCGCAGCTGTCCTACCGGAAGCGCTTGTCCGCCGCTATTCCCACGCAGCGGCACATATGACATATGCGGAGGAAATACAGCAGCAGACAGATATTCTCTGCCCGCTTCCTGCTCATACCAGGGCTGCACCGCGCCATCCTTCAGCTTCCCATCTGACGGAATAGATGCCTGTGCCCATGCCGCTCCGCCTGTAAAGAACAAGATCCCGCAGACAACGGCCGCAGTCACTTTCCAGATACTCATAAAGCACTCCTTTCCGCATTGGACACGCTTTGATTCAGCAGCTTGATCATATGCTCCCCTGCCGTTTCATCGCTGACAACTGCCAGGAAAGAAACCCCTCCGCTCTCAGGAAAGGAGTATATCAGCATCTGTACAGGGAAAACCAGGCCCTCACAAAAGATCTGTCCCTTCACAAAAGCTTTTTTATACGAAACACCAGTCCGGGATTTACCGGAAGCCCAAGGCCTCCTCTGCTGTACATAGAATCCTCTGTTTCCGTTACCGTAATATCCATTTTTTTCAACATCTTCCAAACAGATATTCTGAAAAGGCACAGGCTCCACGATCATCCCCTGCAGATACTTCACATCCTCATAAGAAATGAAAAAACGCACCGCCTCCGCCTGATAAACCGTCCCCTTATCCGTCAGACGGATCTGGGAAAAACGGCTGTTTCCCAAAACTCTCCTTATAATCCGGGTTAATTCTCCACGATTTTCCTCTCTGACCCAGCCATTGGAAATAACTCTCCGTGCTGCAAAGCCGGCAGCATCGGGAGAATCTAAAAGTGCCCGCAGTTTCAAGCCCAAATAGGACCGGTCTGCATTCCATATCTGCAGCCCCTCCGCTGCCGGTACGGACAGACCTCCCTGGATGGGAATGATATCGGATGCCTCTGCAGGCATAACAGATAAAATCCCTAGGGAAAGAAATAATGCTGCAGCATAATGGTTCACGATACCGCCTCCTTATGACAGGTCTGAAATTCCATGGCCCAGTGCATCTGTGATAATCTGATCCTTTAACTGCTGCAGCGGTCTTGACAGATTGACTTCCATGATATCCGGGTTCATCAGGCGAAGATATTCCGGCCACAGTGTATTCATCTGATGAGAAGCATAATCGACCGTCTCCTGAAGTGTCACATCTGCCCCTTCAGCGGGACATCCATGTTGAAACAGCGGTCTGAGCATCGAGACAGATCGGTATGTATCTGCCCTTAACACCTTACGGCGCCACCGGGCGGATTCCGTCACAAGTATATAATCGCCCCCGGAAGGTACTTTCTCACCAGCAAGACATACTAAATCCGTAATCATTTTGCCTGTTTCCTTATGATAAAAGCGGAGAACATTCTTAATGCCGGGATTTGTTATTTTCGATGTATTATCGGAAATTTTCATTTTTGGAATGAAATGACCGTTCTCTTCTCTGGCGCACATTTTAAAGACACCGCCTAAAGAAGGAGAACCGTCCGCCGTAATACAGCGGGTACCCACCCCCCAGGATGTCATTGTACATCCTTGCTGTTTCAGCGACTGAATAGTATATTCATCCAGATCATTGGAACCCGCAATAACCGCATCGGGAAACCCTGCTTCCGTCATCATCTGACTGGCCTTCTGCGATAAATAGGCCAAATCGCCGCTGTCCAGACGTATACCGTATACCCGGGGAAGCCGGTTTTCCGACCGAAGTTCCCGAAATACCTGTATTGCATGGGGAACCCCTGATTCCAGGGCATGATAAGTATCCGCCAGAAGAATAGGATTTTTATACTGCCGGGCATATTCCCTGAAAGCTTCCAGCTCTGAATCAAAACTCATAATCCAACTGTGCGCCATGGTCCCCAAAACAGGAATGCCAAACCTTTTCCCTGCCTCCACATTACTCGTACCGTCAAATCCCCCAATCATAGCCGCACGGGCTCCCCACAGCCCGGCTGAATGTCCCTGTGCCCGTCTCAGGCCAAATTCCATAAGCGTATCATGAGGTGCCACAGAACGGATCCTTCTGGCCTTTGTGGCAATCAGGCTCTCATGATTCAAAATCATTGACAAACCTGTCTCCAGGAGCATAGCTTCTGTAATTGTTCCATGAAAACGCAGAAGAACCTCCCCCGGAAAAACCACAGTCCCCTCCGGCATAGCATAAATATCCCCATGAAACCGGAATCGTGATAAATAGGTCAGATAGGCCTCATCAAACAGCCCCAGACTCCGCAGATAATCAATATCCTCTTTCTTATATCGGAAGTTTTGTATGAAATCGATCAAATGCGCCAGACCAGCCACAACAGTGTATCCTCCCTGAAAAGGATTTTCTCGGTAGAACCTGTCAAAAACTACCTCTTTCTCATGCATGCCAATACGCATCAGCCCCTGTGTCATTGTCATCTGATATAAATCTGTCACCAATCCGTTTGATTTCATGATGTCACCTGCTCCTTATATTTTCCTTTAAAATATTCTCTATATTATACCATATTTCCTACTCTTTCCGGCTTTTAAAGCGATGATCTTAATCATTTAAAAAGAAAAATCCTGTCATACATGGATCTTCGGGGATTGACTCTCATCTGTCAAGGTATTATATTTAAATTAGTAGATTGATTTCATATTTGTTTTTAATTACTTTTTATTTAACTTTATTATTATTATTCATTATTTCAGTAAGTATGTTAAACTCAAAATTTCTGCAAAAAGGAGGAAATGTCGCTGCTGATTTATATCTTCTGCATTTGAACAGATTCAATATTCTCCCCTATGCTTTATTCTTCGGAGAATCTGCTGGTGTTGATTCCATTATAAGGAGTGAGACAATTATGAACTTCCTGCATATGGCCGAACGGAAAGGATTTGCCCTTCTGGCAGATCAAATCATTGCGCATCGAAACGATCAGGAAAAATGGACTTCGGACATGCTCCATCTGGTAGATATGAGTGAAAAGTTCCTTGGATCTTTTTACGGGGAAGATATTTACGTACAGGCCCGCAAGCAACTGAAGGAAAATGGCCGGTGGGCCCGTTTTGCCCTGCATGCGCTTCAGTCTGTCCATCCCCGTGTAGCCAAAACAGCCGCTTTGAACGGGGGATTTCAAGCTGCTTTTTTAGGACGTCAAAAAACACTCAGTCTATCAGAAAAATATGGAATAAATATTCCATGGATTATCCTGATGGATCCGACAAGCCGCTGCAACATGCACTGTACAGGATGCTGGGCGGCAGAATACGGCCATACCCTGGATATTTCCTATGAAACGCTGGACCAAATCATATCAGAGGGTGAAAATATGGGAATTTACTTTTATATGATGACCGGCGGAGAACCCATGACGCGCTGGAATGATATCCGAAAACTGGCTGCTTCCCATCCCTGCTGTGAGTTCATGCTGTTCACGAATGCCACTCTGATCAATCCGGAAAACGTACAGGAAATGACAGCACTTGGAAATATTGCCCTGTCTATCAGTATTGAAGGATTTGAGGAAACCAATGACAGCCGGCGGGGCAAAGGCTGCTTCCGCCGCGTTATGAAAGCCATGGATCTGCTGCACCGGCAGGGCATGCTGTTTGGCTCTTCTACCTGTTATACAAAAAAGAACATTCCCGACGTCATGAGTGACCGTTTTTTTAATCTTCTCATTGACAGGGGATGCCTTTTTGCCTGGTTCTTCCATTATATGCCTGTGGGGCAGGATGCTGCTCCTGCTCTGCTGCCGACACCTGACCAGCGTGCTTATGTATATCACCGGATCCGGGAAGTGCGCCGTTCATCTCCTGACGGACAGGGACGTTTTCTTTTCCCTATGGATTTTCAGAATGACGGGGAATTTGTAAACGGCTGTATCGCCGGCGGAAGATGCTACTGCCATATCAATTCAAACGGAGATATGGAGCCCTGTGTATTTATCCATTATTCAAATATGAATATCAAGAATCATTCTCTTCTGGAGTGTCTTAGTCAGCCTTTATTCCGGGTATACAAAAAGCGTCAGCCTTTTAACCATAACCATCTCCGTCCCTGTCCCATGTTGGAAAATCCGGAAATATTGGGACAAATGATCCGAGAAGTTCATGCTCCTTCAACCGATCTAATGGCACCTGAACAACCGGACAATCTATTTCAGAAATGCGTATCTTATGCCGCTGCCTGGACCCCGGAAGCGGAAAAACTCTGGAAAGAATCACATCCGGAATCAACTCACGGAAGCAACTCCTGATCATCTCATAATATGAGAATTCTTTCTGCCTTCTTCACGCTAACCTTTGACAGGCGTATAGTTCCGGTACATTTCAACGGGAACAGGATTCGCTTTTAATTTCCATATTCCGCAGGGACATACCCCCTCACAAATGCCGCAGCCAATACATAAATCCGGATCTGATATCAGTTCAAAATCTCCTTCCCGTGTCTGATGCTTTGATATGGCTCCACGGGGACATGCTTCTATGCAGATATCACAGGATCGGCATGTACCGCAGCTCATACAGCGGAGAATATCCCCCTCCGCTGTTTCAGGCATTTCTTCCCTCCGGAACTGCTGAAAAAACACAGAATGAATTCGATCTGTTGGAATGGCCGGTGCCTTTTCAAAGGGCGACGGTATTTTACCCATAACATAAGCATCCGCGAAATGTGCGGCCCGGGCTCCTGACGCCACCGCATCCACCAAACGTCCGGGCCGGACGGCATCACCGGCCGCAAATACGCCGGGAAGCACAGAACTGTCCCTGTGAGGACGCAGCCACAGTCCCTGATACAAAGGCAGAGACGGCTGATGCAGCAAATAGTCCAATACCGGTTCTTCGCCAATGACCTGGATCACCATATCCCCTTCCGCCATGCGTCCGTCTGTACTTCTGACTCCCTCTCCGGTAATTTCCTCCGGCTGAAAATGGGACATCACCTTTCCGCCCCGTTTCAAAATATAACTAAGCTCTCCGTCTGATGCACGGGGCACACTCCGTGCCAGACAGATCACCTGCTGCGCTCCCATCTGATAGGCGCTTCTGGCTGCATCCATTCCTGAATCTCCTGCTCCGATCACCACAACATGCCGTCCCGTGTAAGGCTTCTCTCCCCGGTTGACCGCCGACAGATAAGCCAGACAATCAACAGCATGCTCTGCACCGCTGCAGGTAAGAGGCCGTTTTCTGTGACCTCCGGTAGCCGCAATCACCGCATCAAAACTTTCCCGGATATGTCTGAACCGTTCTTCATCAACCTGATAAGAACAGACAAAATGCACACCAGCCCGGGCAATCCTGTCCAATTCCGATTTCAAAACAGCCGCAGGAAGTCTATCTCTGGGAATTACCTGCTCCATTTTTCCCCCAATACGCGCATCTCCTTCGTAAACCGTTACTTCATGCCCCTGCCTGATTAGCTGCCATGCGGCGGACAAACCGGCCGCACCGCCTCCAATCACTGCAATTTTTTTGCCTGTAGACGGCTGAAACGGATCCGGTTCCGTCTTGATCGAATCCCGTCCCAACAGGGCAATCCGCACAGGCTCATCCAGTTGGCCCCTTGTACATGCCTGCATGCATGGATGGGGGCATAAATAACCGCATACTGAAGCGGGAAACGGTGTATATGCCAAAACCATGCGCAGTGCTTCATCTCTATGACCGTCCCGGATCAATCCGTATCGTTTCTGTGTCGGAATACCCGCAGGGCAGGCCGCTTCGCAGGGAGCGCTGAACCGGTGATTTTCCCACACAGGAACACGGAGTCTGTAAAGTCCTGTCTCAACCAGTGTATGCACCTGAAAATCATCCCGGCACACATCACTGAATACGCCGCCGGGCACCCATTCATGAAGGCGGAATTCATGAACATTCCGCGGATGCTGCCGTGCCAGCTTTTCCTCATAGGTAAGAGGAACCATTTTATGCCAAGTTGTCCAGTCCCACAATGCTTTCTGCAAATCATCCCGCTGAACAGATCTAAGAAAAGCGGGAAGTTCTTTGCGCAGAAACTGTATATCTTCTTCCTCCAGTTTCTTCTCCTGCACATCATCCGGATGACTTCCTGCTTTTCCGCGAAAATAGACCACACCGCCAAGCATGCCTACGCATGACCGTTCGCCCAAGACAGAATCAACCTCGTCACAGTCCCATCCGCATACAACAGCAATGCCCCCGCCCATGAATTCAAAAGAAAACGACCCCGTATTTTTTAATATCCACAACTGCGGCGGTGCATAAAGCGGATCATGCTTCATCAATGAACCGCTCCGTGTCCCGCTCCGTCCTCCTATATAAATATACCCTCCCGCGGCACAGTGTCCCGTAGTATCTCCTGAGTCTCCCCGTACCACGATAGTTCCCCCGGAATTCAGCCATCCCACATCCGCCGGCGCCGAATCTTCCACACAGATCTCAGTATGGGGCAGACACATCGCACCTACGCGCTGCCCCGCATTATTGATGAAAAAATGAAGAGTTTTTCCTTCTTTATTCCAAAGAGGACCTCCTATATCATGCTGACCGGATGCCTCAATCCGGAAATCAGTCTCTCCTGCCTTTACTGCCTCTTCTATCATATGGAGGAGCGTTTCCGTAGACATTCGCTGATGTCCTTCCATCGTATTAATTTTCAGCATCTTCATCCCTCCTCAGCATACATATTGGATACCAAGCCGGTCAGCCACATCCCTGTTTGTCGTCACCAATGCATCACTCCGCCCTACAGGAAGCGTGCTGTTCCCAATAGGCGCCATTAACTTTTTCAGTTCTTTATCAAAAGTCAGTACATAGTCAACAATACGCTGGGCACCCCTGTCTACATCCAGCCGTTTGACAAGGCGGGGATCCTGCGTGCATATGCCGGTGGGGCATTTACCCGTATTGCAGGCATTGCACCGGCCCTGTTCATTCCCGATACATCCGAGAATCTGAATCAGAAGTTTCCCTGAAAAAACCCCGTTGGCCCCAAGGCAAATCAGTTTAAATGCGTCCGCTGCCGCATCTCCGGTCAGCCCGATTCCGCCTCCCCCATAGAGAGGAATCTGTCCCTGCAGGCCCTGTTTGACGGCAGCCTGATAACAGTCACGGATTTTAGATACAATAGGATGCCCTGTATGATCCAAAGAAATTTCTGCCGCTGCGCCCGTTCCTCCTTCTATCCCGTCAAGGAAGAAACCGCCGCAGATTTTATAAGGATCCCTGAGAAGATTGTTATAGACAGAAACGGAGGTCGCTGAAGCGGCGCACTTGACGGCAACGGGCACACGGAATCCAAAAGCGGCATTCATGGACAAGTGCATTTTTTGAACCGATTCCTCAATGGAATAAAGCCCCTGATGATTAGGCGGTGAATGAAATGTCGCTTTGGGAATCCCCCGGATAGCCTGGATATGGGGACCTACCTTGGACGCCGGCAGCAGTCCGCCGTCTCCCGGTTTAGCCCCTTGACCAATTTTAATCAGAACTGCCGCCGGATCTGTCTTCATATGCGGGATGGCCTGGAGAATTCGATTCCAGCCAAAATGGCCTGAACCAATTTGAATCATAAAATATTTCAGATAATCAGACTCCAGAAGCCGCACAGGCATCCCTCCTTCTCCCGAACTCATGCGGATAGGAATGCCGCATTTTTCATTTAGATAGGCACAGGCCAATGCGACAGCTTCCCAAGCTCTGGTAGACAATGCTCCTATCGACATATCTGAAAAAATCAGAGGATATATCCACCGAACCGGAGGAATTTTACCCGTCACTTTTAAAACTCCGTTTTCAGCAGCCAAGGGAAGTTCTCCTGCTGGAAGCACACGTCCCAGCGGTGCCCTGATATCAAAAGTATGCCGTTCCGAATCCAGGGAGGGATCGGTCATCTGGCTGATCCGTCCCACAATCAGATGATCCAGTGTATGCAGCACATTCAGACTGTTCCGCCCACCCCGGCTGACTGGACCTTTATCCCTGGCCAAGATCGATTGACGGCTGTCAGGATTTCTCACCGGCCATATCGCATGATTGGGGCATACCTTTTCACACATCGCACAGCCTGTACAGGCCCTTGCAGGATCTGCCGACTGACGGATTACCATCATGGTTTCATGGCTTTTCTCCGGGCGGGGAACCGTGTTCCGGCTTTTAACCTGGTCTCTCCTGACAGCGCCTGCTTCAATGGCATGGAAAGGGCATGCTGCCAGACAAGACCCGCACATCGTGCATTGTTCTCTCTGATAATTAATTTTCCAGCGCAGGTCATTGACTGACACATCCTGCACATGCACAGTTACTGCTTCCACCGCTGCACCTCCAGATCATTCCCGATGACCACAGCCTCCCGTTCCCCAGGATAAATGTCCCGGGATGTATCACGGTCGGGAAAAAGTGCATTGAGCCCTACCACTTCCGAAGAAATGGCTTTCATTGTATCATTGCCTCCCACAACCACTGGCCTCAGTTTTTTTGAATCGCAGCATGTCATCATCCTTCCGTCGGGAAGCTCCGCAATAATTGTATTGGGGCCATTAATTTCTAAATTGGCCAAAGACTGCCGGATCATAAGCAGCACATCCCTGTCAGACCTTTGATTCATTTCATCAAAATTCAGCGGTGTAATCACATGTTTATAATAAGAGATGGGCCAGTGCAGTTCATGAAGCACATAATGCAGTGTATACAGAAACACCTGCGAGTCCGACTCAAACCCTATATATCCCTTATGCAGAGCCTGCAGTTCTTCTTTATTTTTGGTAAAGAAAGTATCTTCTCCGTTAGCGCACAGAGTAAATCCCTGAAGAAAAAAAGGGTGGGCCGCATACCGGACAATATCATAATTTGTATTCTGTCTGCACTGTGCCACAATATTCCTTGCCTGCAGAGATTCACGGTCATCCCATAAACGGAAATAAGAAGCAATGTCCTGGGGATCGCCAATTTCTTTCAGTGTCAGAACATCCGGCCAGAAAGAATACACATATCCCTCGTTCTCCCGGGTCAGAAGCGCCCGCAGCCCGAGCCGGATATCCAGCAGAAGCTGCTCCCGTATCTCCCTCGGCTGATCTTTATAAAATTCCGGATACTCATAATTCCGAAAAATATAATAAGGCATAGCCTGAATATCAAGACCCGCCTGCGGACAAACACGCGGCATCCATTGATTCACCTCTGTAAAATGATGGGCATCCATATATTTGGCAATCAGTTGAGCCCCTTTTTTGGTGCAGGCCGCTGACAAAAGCGGCTTATCTTTATAATGCCGGAATACCCCGTCCATATCCTGCATAACAAAAGCGAAACCGGAGTTATCATATCCTTCCTGCTGGGGAATCATCAACGTAAAAACGTCAGCCGGACAAACCGGCACTTTACTTTTAATCGACCCAATTCGACACATATTCCAGCCTCCTCTTACGGTAATTCAAAATTTCCTGCCAGGTTATCTCCGCTATCTAGTAAAAAGAGTGATTAAATTGTATGATACCTCTTTACTTTACCTTTGTAAATATATATACAGTTAAATCAATAAATATGAAAAATCATAAAAAACATCCATTTTCTGCGAATCAAAAAAGAGTGGTTTTCCATACAATCATGTATGGAAAACCACTCTTTACAACAGAAAATTACTTTAAATGATCCAACCCCTTCTGGGCAATATCATGGCGGTACTGTTCCCCGCCCCATCGGATCTGTACCACTCCCTGATAAGCCATATCCCTGGCGGCTGACAGATCCTTTCCTGTCCCTACCACATCTAAAACACGTCCTCCGTCCGTAAGAAATTCACCGCCCAGTCTGACTGTCCCCGCCTGAAACACAAGACATCCCGTCTTTTCAGCATCCGAAATACCTGAAATCTTATCTCCTGATGCCGGTGCATAGGGATACCCTGAAGCTGCCATAACAACACATACAGCACTCCCCTGTTTCCAACGTACATCGGAAGGACTCAGCGTTCCATTTACGCAGTGCATCATCACTTCTGCCAAATCACTGTCCAGCAAAGGGAGCACTGCCTGTGTTTCAGGATCACCGAACCGGCAGTTGAATTCCACAACTCTGGGACCTTTATCAGTAATCATGAGTCCCGCATAGAGACATCCCCTAAAGGGGAATCCCTCTTGTCTCATTCCTTCCACGGCAGGTGTCAGAATCTCTTCATAAACCTGTTTAGACAGCGCCGGCGTCAGAACAGGAGCCGGCGCATAAGCTCCCATGCCTCCAGTATTGGGCCCGGTATCTCCGTCACCTACCCGTTTATGATCCTGCGAAGGCACCATGGGTACGACTGTATGCCCGTCGCAGAAAGCAAGCACACTCACTTCTTCACCCTGCATAAACTCTTCAATAACAATTCTGCGTCCTGCATTCCCAAAAGAAATTCCCTCCATCATATGACGGATAACACCAGCGGCATCCCGCTGATTCTGAACAATGACAACACCCTTGCCCCCCGCCAGCCCATCAGCTTTAATAACCAAAGGGAAAGTCTGTTCCTCTGCATAGGCCAGAGCTTCCTGCTCATCATCAAAAACTGCATATTCCGCTGTAGGAATATGATATTCTTTCATGAATTCCTTGGCAAAACTTTTTGAACCCTCAATGCGGGCCGCTGCCTGGGAAGGTCCGAACAAAGCAAGTCCTTCATCCCGGAAACGGTCGGCGATACCTTCTGTCAATACTGTTTCCGGTCCTGCTACCGTCAGATCAACCTGCATTAACTGGGCAAAAGACACAATATCATCTATATTATCCATGCCGATCGGAATCGATGATGCCAGATTTTCCGTTCCCCCGTTCCCGGGGATCGCATAAAGTTCTGTGACAGAAGGGCTCTGTGCCAGCTTCCACAGCAAAGCGTGTTCACGTCCGCCGCTGCCGATCACCAATACTTTCATAATGCCTCCTCTTCTTATCCGTGAAGAAAATGGCGGTGTTCTGTAAATACCATGGCAATTCCATAATGGTCAGCCATTTCCACAGACTCCCCGTCTCGAATTGATCCGCCCGGCTGTATCACAGCAGTAATACCCGCTTTACCGGCTGCTTCCACCGTGTCCCCGAACGGCAAAAATGCATCTGACGCCAACACGGCTCCGCGGGCTTTATTGCCAGCTTCCTTGATGGCAATCTCTGCCGCCCCCACACGATTCATCTGACCGGCGCCTACACCATAAGTCACATCGGATCCTGTCAGCACAATCGCATTGGATTTCACATGTTTGACCACCTTCCACGCAAACTCCAGTGCTTTCCATTCTTCCTCAGTAGGCTGCCGTTTTGTAACAACCCGGCAGTCCTGCCGTGTTTCTGCACTGTCATCAGACGTCTGTACAAGAAGTCCGCCCGATACTTTTTTGACCTGCCATTCCTGCTTGGTTACCGGCGGAACTTCCATGAGGCGGATATTCTTCTTTTTCTCTAAAATTTCCAGAGCCTCCGCACTGTAAGAAGGAGCCAGCACTACCTCAAAGAAAATGGACTTCATCGCCTCTGCTGCTTCCCTGCCGCACTCTCTGTTCAGCGCTACAATACCTCCATAAGCAGATACACTGTCTGCATGAAAAGCCCTCTGAAAAGCATCTGCCGCAGAAGAGCCGGTAGCCGTTCCGCAGGGATTCGTATGCTTGATGATGGCGCACGCCGGACATTCGGTCCACTCTGTAACCAAATCCCAGGCAGCCTCCATATCTACAATATTATTATATGATAATTCCTTGCCGTGGATCTGACGGGCCGCCGCAATACCGCCCCGTATTCCGGGATCTTTATAAAAAGCAGCTTTCTGATGGGGATTCTCTCCATAACGAAGATCCTGTACCTTTGTAACCGCCAGAGTAAATACATCCGGAAGCACCTCTGCTTCTCCGCTTTCCTTTTCAGCCAGATAATTGGCAATGGCACAGTCATACAGGCCCGTATGAAGGAATGCCTTCTGCGCCAGATGGAAACGGAACTCCTCCGTCAGCCGGTCATCCCTGATTCTTTCCAGGATTTCATGATACGATGACGGATCCACGGCCACCGTAACATACCGGTAATTTTTGGCTGCTGCCCTCACCATGGAAGGCCCTCCGATATCGATATTCTCCACAGCCTCATCCAGCGTCGTATCAGGACGTGCCACCGTTTCGCGGAAAGGATACAGATTGACGGCAACCAGGTCAATTCCCTGAATACCGTACTTTTCCATATCTCTTCTGTGTTCCGGATTATCTCTGACTGCCAGAATGCCACCATGTATCAGCGGATGCAGCGTTTTAACACGGCCATCCATCATTTCCGGGAACCCGGTAACCTGAGAGACAGGAATGACTGGAATACCCGCAGACGCCAATACTTTCATGGTGCCTCCCGTGGAAACAATTTCCACATCCATTTGATGAAGAGCTTCTGCAAATGCAACAATATCCGTTTTATCAGAAACACTGAGAAGCGCTCTTTTTATCTTCATAATCCGGCTCCCTTTCCGTGCAGTCCATGCACACAATGCCCTTCTATCCGCAGACGGTCTTCACAAAAAGCCTTCACAGCCCGTACATAGGCAGGATGTTCCTCCTGCAGTATCCGTTCCGAAAGGGACTCTTCCGTATCATCATCAAAAACCGGAACGGCAGTCTGCGTAATAATAGGCCCGTCATCCAGTCCGGTCCCCACAAAATGCACCGTGCAGCCTGCCACTTTCACCCCTGCCTCCACAGCCTGTCGCTGCGCATGAAGTCCGCGGAAACTGGGAAGGAGGGCCGGATGAATATTCATAATCCGTCCGGGAAAAGCCTGAACCAGCTCAGCGCCGCATATTCTCATATACCCTGCAAGGCATATAAGATCCGGCCGGTAAGGCAGCACCGCCCGAAGCAGCGCCTCATCATATGCTTTCCTTGATGAAAATCCGCCTGGATCGGCAGCAAAAGCAGGCACCCCCCAGGAAGCAGCTTTACGCAGTACCGCCGCCTGGCTTCGGTCGGAAAAAACCATAACCACGTCTCCGTTGACAGTCCCGTTTCTGGAAGCTTCATAAATAGCTTCTGCATTGGATCCCCGTCCCGACGCAAAAACAACAATTCTTTTACGCGCCATGAAAAAGGCCACCCTTAATGGATACTGTACGTTCCCCGTCGACAATTCTCCCTATGGAGAAAACCGATTCTCCCCGGCTGCGCAGAAATGCTTCACAGTCAGCTCCGTCCTTTTCAGAAAGAATCAGGATCATGCCGATGCCGCAGTTAAAAGTCCGGTACATTTCATGGGCCTCTACACCGCCCTCTTTCATCAAAAACGGGAACACGGAAGGAATATCCCAGGCATCTCCATCCAGTTCCGCCGCAGTCCCCTGCGGCAGAACACGGGGAATATTTTCATAAAATCCGCCTCCTGTAATATGGACCATGCCTTTGATACGGCACTGTCCAAAAAGAGGAAGAATGACACGGGGGTACAATTTGGTGGGTGTCAAAAGGACCTCTCCGAGAGTACGGCCCATCGAGTCATACTCCTGATGCAGATCGAGATGCCGGTCAGCCAGTATCCGGCGGACCAACGAATACCCATTGGAGTGCACTCCCGAAGAAGGCAGCCCCAAAATCACGTCACCGGCACAAATATCAGCTCCTGTAATTAAATGGCGGCGGTCTGCAATCCCCACTGCAAAACCCGCCAGATCATAATCACCGGGTGCATAGAACCCTGCCATCTCCGCTGTTTCTCCGCCAAGAAGCGCACATCCCGACTCGCGGCAGGCCTCGGCCACACCCCGCACAACCTGTGCCGTCTGTTCAGGATCCAATTGACCTGAAGCGATATAATCAAGGAAAAACAGGGGACGGGCGCCCTGTACCAGAATATCATTGACACTCATGGCCACACAGTCCTGACCGATTGTGCCGTGCATGCCCAGTTCGATAGCCAGCCGGAGCTTGGTTCCTACACCATCAGTGCCCGATACCAGAACAGGATCCTCGGACATATATTCCGACAGGCTGTACAGTCCGCCGAATCCTCCCACATCTCCGATAACTCCCTTTGTAAAAGTAGCCCTGACGGAATCCTTCATTAATTCCACCGCCCGGTTGCCGGCATCAATATTTACGCCGGCGTCTGCATAAGTCAGCCCTTTCTTCTTTTCTGTCATTACAGTCTCCTTATTCTTCTGAAAACGCCGGAACAGCTTCCGGGTATTTTCCGTCAAAACAGGCAAAACAAAGATCCCTTCGAGAAATTGCCTGAATAGAACGGGCCAGCCCGTCTTTTGACAGATAATGAAGTCTGTCTGCCCCAATCATGCGGCAGATTTCACTGCAGGAATATTTCGCTGCAATCAGTTGTTTTCTCTCTGCTGTATCAATACCGAAAAAGCAGGGATAACACACGGGAGGCGAACTGATGCATAAATTAATTTCTGCAGCGCCGGCTTCCTTGAGAAGACGGATAATAATGCCGCTGGTCGTACCCCGCACAATCGAATCATCAATCAGCACAATGCGCTTGCCCATTACATTTTCACTAACCGGATTCAGTTTCATACGCACAGCTCTTTCTCTCATATTCTGATCAGGCTGAATAAAAGTACGGCCCATATATTTATTCTTCATCAGCCCTTCTATATAAGGGATACCTGATGCATGAGAATAGCCAAGAGCCGCCACGTTGCCCGAATCAGGAACACTCATGACCGCATCCGCCTCATATCCTGTTTCCTTCCAGAGTTCCCGTCCCATATTGAGCCGTGCCTGGTAAATACTCTGACCGTTCATAATGGAGTCCGGCCGTGCGAAATAAATATATTCAAACACACACATGGCCCGGCGGTGCCCTCCGGCTTCACGGCAGAATATACTGTGAATCCCTTCCGCATCTACCGTAACAATCTCTCCGGGCTGCACATCACGGACCCGCTGTGCCCCGACTGCATCCAGCGCGCAAGTCTCCGATGCCAGGACCCATCCCCCGCGGGACGTCCTCCCAATAACAAGAGGTCTGTATCCAAAAGGATCCCGTACACCGATAACCGAATGTCCAGTACATATTACCAGAGCGTAGGCTCCCCGTATACGGCTCATGGTATCGCAAATTTTTTCCTCCGCCGTCCCTGCATGCGAACGGGCAATCAGCTTAACGATGACCTCCGAATCCATAGTTGTCTGAAAATCAGCGCCCTCCTCCAGCAGTGCAGCCCGGATCCGGCCCATATTGACCAAATTGCCGTTATGCGCCAGCGCAAGAGGACCTTCTGCACAATCTGCCTGCAGAGGCTGAATATTGCAGGGAATAGAAGAACCGGTGGTACTGTATCTGACGTGACCGATTCCAATATGTGCCCCCGGGCAGTCCGGGAGCGTACGGAACACCTCCGTGACAAGCCCCATGGCCCGGTAACTCTTCATCCCGTCTCCGTCGACCAGCGTCATTCCGGCACTTTCCTGTCCCCTGTGCTGCAGGGCAAAAAGTCCGTAATACACTTCCGGCGTCACATTGACCGAAGGATCGTAAATCCCAAATACTCCGCACTCTTCGTGGGGTTTATCAAAACCGTCATCCCCCGTTCTGCAGATCACAGGACTTCACCAGTGAGGCGCTTCAGCATTTCCTTATATCCTCCATCTACATCTCCCAGATCACGGCGGAAACGGTCCTTATCGAGATGTTCATGTGTATCTGCATCCCAGAACCGGCATGTATCCGGAGAAATTTCATCCCCCAGCATCACCTGGCCGTGAAAAAGTCCGAATTCCAATTTAAAATCGACCAAAACAACTCCTTTATCCGCCAGGAAAGGCTTCAGCACATCATTCACAGCAAAAGCCTGACGGATGACTTCTTTTACCTGTTCCTCTGTAGCCAGCCCCAGAGAAACTGCATAATATTCATTAATCCAAGGATCATCCAGAGGATCACTCTTTAATGAAAATTCCACTGTCGGTCTGATGAGCACTTCCCCTTCTTCACGTCCCAGGCGCTTTGCCATGGATCCGGCCACCACATTTCTGACGATAACCTCCAGAGGAAGCATCTGAAGCTTTTTGACAATCTGGTCTCTGTCATTAATCATTTTTTCAAAATGATTGTCGATGCCGTTTTTCTTCAGCAATGTGAAAAAGAAAGAAGTAATTTTATTATTGAAAACGCCCTTGTCATAAATAGTTCCTTTTTTGGCTCCGTTTAACGCCGTGGCATCATCTTTATAATGGACAATATAATGATCTTCATCGTCTGTCTTATAAACCTTTTTTGCCTTGCCCTCATACAGCATATCCAATTGTTTCATGATAAATCCCCCTTTTGGTAAACTCATCGCCCTAGTTCTTTCTGGAGCTTTTTATCTTTATGATCAATCTGGTCCGCCATTTCTTTCCGATAAGCGCTGTACTTCTCTGCCAGCGCCGGATCTGATACGGCCCCAATCTGCACCGCCAGCAAAGCGGCATTCTTGGCTCCGTCAACTGCAACGGTGGCCACAGGCATGCCCGAAGGCATCTGCACAATCGACAGCAGTGCATCCATTCCCTCCAGCCGGGAACCGGCCAGGGGAACTCCTATTACAGGACGGCATGTCAAACTGGCAACCACACCGGGAAGAGCTGCCGCCATGCCGGCACCGGCAATATACACGGCACAGTTTTTCTTTTCTTCAGCTTCCACAAAATCAGCCAGCTTTTGCGGCGTCCTGTGGGCAGACGCCAAGACCGCATCATAGGACACGCCGAACTCCTCCAGAATATCCAGTGCTTTTCTCATAACTGGCAGATCGGAATCACTTCCCATAATCACCGATGCATGCATGAAAATTCCTCCTTATTCTCCCAGGAAAATGAACCGGGCAATAATTAAAACGGAAAGAATATAAACAATCGGATGGACATCACTTCCGCGGCCGGTAGCCAGCTTCAACAGAGAATAAGCAACAAATCCTCCGCAGATTCCATTCGCAATGCTGTACGTAAAAGGCATGAGAACAATCGTGAGAAATGCAGGAAACACTTCTGTAAAATCAGAAAAATCAATATTTTTAACACCTTCCAGCATAAGAGCTCCTACCAGGATGAGCGCCTGGGCTGTTGCCGCTTCAGGAATCAGGCCCATTATAGGTGCTAAAAACAAACTGATCAGGAACAGAAATCCGCAGGTTACCGCCGTCAGGCCTGTACGCCCGCCTGCACCGACCCCGGCCGCCGATTCCACAAAAGCCGTAATCGTAGAGGCTCCCAAAAGCGCACCGAAAGAGACACCGAAGGCATCCGTAAACAGAGCTTTCCCCATGCCCGGGAAATCTCCGGTCTTAGGATTGACAAGACCTGCTTTCGTAGCCGTTCCCACCATGGTGCCCATGGAATCGAAAAGCTCTACAAATGTAAATGTCAGGACAATAGTGGCCAGTCCCATATGAAGGGCTCCTGCAATATCGAGCTGAAAAAAAGCATTATTGGAGAAATCCGGCATCTGCAGAGGAGAAAAGCCTGAAGGCAGGTGACTCAGACCGGCTGCATAAGAAACCACCGTCGTAGTCAATATGCCGATCAGAATGGATCCCGGGATCTGACGGCTCATGAGAACAGCTGTAAAAAACAGTCCGAAAATCGTCAGAAGATGATTGCCCGACGTCATGCCTCCCAGGCCGAATACCGTATCATTGGCCCCGGTTGTATAATGTCCGCCGGCCGATACAACGGCCTGCAGTACATCTGGTGACAGTGCCAGATTGACTGCCATCAGTCCCGACATTTTTAATCCAATGATACAGATAAATAATCCGATACCTACTGTAATGGCTGATTTCAGGGAGTTGGGAATGCCTTCGATAATCATCTGCCGGATATGGGTTACCGTCAGGATGATAAAAACAATGCCTGAAATAAAAACAGCCCCCAATGCTGTCTGCCATGGCACCTGCATACCGATGCACACGGTAAATGCATAAAATGCCAGCAGACCCACACCGGGAGCCAGACATATGGGATAATTTACAAATAACCCCATGGCAATTGTCACCAAACCGCCTCCGATAGCCGTAGCCAGGAAAACAGCATTCTTGTCCATTCCTGCCGCCGAAAGAACCCCTGGCGCAACAAACAGGATATAAGCCATGGTAATAAACGTGGTAATTCCCGCCATGATTTCTGTCCTGACTGTGGTCTGGCGCTCGGAAAGCCGAAACCATTTGTCTAACATTCATATACTCCCTTCACGTTGAAAACAAGAAAAGCCGGCGCTTTTTCATGCTGCACAGGCTTTCCTTTGACTCAAAACAGCCCGCGTTCCTGCACAGGCTCAATCCTTTTTTATTGTAATGTGTAAAATTTCCGTTGTCAATAAACTGACCCCGATAATATGATAAAATTCAACCTTATATACAGCGGCCGGATCCCCGCCGCCGCGGGCTTTTACAGATCTGCATCAGACGGTGCCCGCTCATGCATCTTCTTGATGCAGAAAGAAATCCACTATATAAAATAAATTTTTTTACAGAATTTACAGAATACCGCCTTCCTCCGCTGCATACTCTTCCAGAATATGGCAGAACTGATCTACCGACTGCGCTCTCATAACCCCTCTGCGGAGCGCTGCTGCACGGGGAAGTCCGTGAAAATAACGGCACGCATGGGCACGCATTTCGCGGACTGCCGCCCACTCTCCCTTCATATCTGCTAATGCGCGGAGATGATACACCGCCATATCCATACGCTCGCGCCGGCTGGGCCCCGGAATTTCAATTCCCATCTCAAGATATGCATTAATCTGACGGAAAATCCATGGATTTCCCCAAGCCGCGCGTCCAATCATCACGCCGCAGCACCCGGTTTCCTCCATCAGCGCTTTGGCTGACGGTCCATCTGTTACATCCCCGTTTCCCCACACCGGGATATGAACCGATTCTACAACCCTGCGGATTTCACTCCAGTCTGCATGGCCGCTGTAAAACTCCTCCCTTGTTCTGCCGTGAACAGTCACTGCCGCCGCCCCGGCTTCTTCCGCCGCGGCGGCCAGTTCGGCGGCATTCAGACTGCTGCGGTCCCAGCCCAGGCGCATTTTGACCGTAACTGGCACCGACACAGCATGGGCCGCTGCCCGGATAACCGATTCTGCCAGAGGCAGGTCCCGCATCAGGGCAGATCCGTCACCATTTTTTACCACCTTCTGCATGGGGCAGCCCATGTTAATATCAACGGCATCAGCCCCGGCTTTTTCTGCCGCCTGCGCCGCCATGGCCATAATATCCGGATCATTTCCGAAAATCTGCAGTGCCGCCGGATGCTCCGTCTTGTCAATCCTGAGCATCTCCTGTGTCTTTTCATTTTTAAAAAAGAGTCCTCTTCCGCTGACCATCTCTGTGGTTACCAAAACCGCACCCATGGACCGGGCAATCACACGGAAAGGCAGATCACTGACTCCTGCCATAGGCGCCAGTGCTGCCCATCCGTCCAGACGGAGAGAACCGATGACCGGTTTTTCCATTATCCTTTTTCCTCCTATCAGCAGCCGTAATTATAGCACAGACCCGCCGAAAATGCATAACACACCGGCAGCGGCATAATATTCTGTTTGACAACCTATTCCGATCATGCTATCATGTCCCTAATCAGATAACAAGCAAGGATGAGAAGAGTATGTATAAGGGACTGTCACAGAGACCCGCCGCATGGTGAGAGGCGGGGCAGAGACTTATGCAGAACATGGACTCGGAGCAGGACCGGCTGAATGATCAAGCCGTCCGGGTGCGCCCGTTACAGCGCTATGGTATTGAAGGCATAGGCCTGCGTACCTGATGAGACCCGTACCGGCGACGGACGGGTAAAGCAGAGTGGTAACACGGGATCAAATCCGTCTCTTCTATAAAGAAGGGATGGATTTTTTATTTGCCCCGATTTATGATGGTAGTGACAGGAGGTCAAAATTCAATGGATATCAGGACACTTTGTATTCACGCCGGTGATGATCCGGCAAATTCCACAGGATCTGTTTCGGTACCAATTTATCAAACAGCTACATTCGCCCACCCCGCTCTGGGAGAAAGCACTGGATATGACTACTCCCGGGTACAAAATCCAACCCGGGCCCATCTGGAAAAAGCGGTAGCTGCTTTAGAGCACGGTATTGACTGTATGGCATTCTCCAGCGGCATGGCCGCCATCAGTCTGCTTATGGAACTATTCCGCCCCGGTGATGAAATTCTGTCATCTGACGATCTGTACGGGGGCTCCATACGCCTTTTCCGCAGTGTTTCAGAAAAAAACGGACTTCACTTCCAGTTTTTCAATACCTCCTGCACAAAAGATCTGGAAAAGCATTTCACCCCTACAACGAAGGCCCTCTATCTGGAAACACCCACGAATCCTATGATGCATGCCTCTGACATCAGACAGGCTGCCGATGTGGCCCACCGATACGGAGCCATTCTTATCGTAGACAATACCTTTATGACTCCTTACTTTCAGAATCCCCTTGACCTGGGCGCCGATATTGTCGTACACAGCGGCACAAAATATCTGGGCGGACATAATGATACCCTGGCAGGATTTCTGGTCACAGCTTCTTCCGAACTGTCTGAAAAACTCCGCTATCTGTACAAAACCATTGGATCCTGTCTGGCTCCTTTTGACAGCTGGCTGACTCTGAGAGGCATAAAAACATTGGCTATCCGAATGGAAGCTCAGCAGCAAACAGCTGCTGTACTGGCAGATTGGCTGTCCCGTCAAAGCCGTGTTACCGCTGTTATCTACCCGGGTCTCCCGGATTACCCCGACAAAGAAATCCATTTCAGTCAGGCCCGGGGCGCAGGGGCCATGCTGTCCTTTACCGTAGATACACCGGAAACCGCGGCTTCGCTCCTCCGTTCTCTTTCCGTCATACGGTTCGCTGAAAGCCTGGGCGGAACAGAGACCCTGATTACCTACCCGGCCACACAGACCCATTCAGACCTCTCCGAAGAAGAACGAAATTCCAGAGGGATTACCGACTGCCTGCTCCGCCTGTCTGTTGGCCTGGAATCTGCAGACGATTTGATCGCTGATTTATCACAGGCCATTCAATAAAGGAGGAAAAAATGTCATATACACTGGATACGGTCATTAACAGAAAAAATACCCATTCCCTCAAATACGACTGTGCTGCCGAAAGAGGAAAGCCGGAAGATATCCTTCCTTTCTGGGTGGCAGATATGGACTTCAAAACTGCACAGCCTGTTCTGGATGCCCTGGAAAAATCTGTCCGCCATGGTATCTTCGGATATACTGAAAGCGGCATTCCTTACGTCCGCGCCCTCCGCAGCTGGTATATGTCCTATTTTGGATGGGAAATCAAACCTGAATGGCTGGTGAAGACCCCAGGCGTTGTCTTTGCCATATGCACGGCTATCCGCGCCCTCACCCATCCCGGTGATGCGGTTCTCATCCAGCCCCCTGTTTACTATCCTTTTTCTGAATCAATCCGTGCGAACCACAGGAAACTGGTCACCAGTCCCCTGATTTTGAAAAATGAGCATTATGAAATGGACTGGGAAGATCTGGAAAAAAAGATTTCCGAGAATGACGTCAAAATGTGTATTCTCTGCAGTCCCCATAACCCGGTGGGACGGGTATGGACCGAAAAAGAGCTGGACCGATTCAGCAGCATCTGCCGAAAATACAGTGTCCGTGTCATTGCCGACGAAATCCACGGAGACTTCACCTATCCCGGGCACCGTCAAACCGTATTTGCCTCTTTGCGCCACGGCGAAGAAGATTTTACTATTACCTGCACAGCCCCCAGCAAAACTTTTAACCTGGCCGGACTGCAGGACTCCAATATCTGGATTCCCAATGAAATCCTGCGCCGCGCCTTTCAGGAAGAAATGGTCCGTGCCGGCTACTCCCAGCTCAACACGATGGCTGTTGTAGCGGGAGAAGCCGCCTACAGCGCAGGGCGGCCCTGGCTGGAGAATGTCAAAAACTACTTAAAAGAAAACCTGGACTTCACAAGAAAATATCTGACGGAACACATTCCGGGCATAAAACTTGTGGAACCTGACGGAACTTACCTGATCTGGCTCGATTTTCGAAGCTTCGGTCTGACCGATGAAGACCTGGAAAAAGAACTGGTTTACAAAGCCAATCTGTGGATGGACATGGGCATCCTGTTCGGTCCGGAAGGAAGCGGCTTCGTACGGATGAATATCGCCTGTCCCAGACAAACACTGGGACAGGGACTGGAACAGATGCGCAAAGTATTTGGCCGCTGAAATATCTCTATTAAAAAAGGATTGTCCCCGTATACGGGGACAATCCTTTTTTAATATTTTGCTCAGGCCTGCATCAGATCCAGCAGTTCTGGAACGCTTTTCTTTCCGAACTCTACCGTTTCATCATTAATGACCATGCATGGCACACTCATAATATTATACTTTTTCTGCATATCGGGATAATGCTGCAGATCATAAACATCCGTTTCCACATGAGGATTATCTGCTGCAATCCGCTGCGCGGCGGCCACCAGATCGGGGCACATGGTACAGGACAAAGAAACAGCAATTTTTAATTTTACAGGTCGGTTCAAATCCCTGATCCGTTTTTCTGTTTCCCCATCCAGAGACTGTCCGGGACCGGCTGCATTATA
>DIDD01000021.1 GCA_002417965.1 Veillonellaceae bacterium UBA5809 | reverse complement strand
TGCGGATTATCGTCATGAATATACTGGAGCGCATCATACCGTCCGGCATGAACCACCAGCTTTTCCGGCCCGACGGCCCCCGCATAAATATTATACAATGCATTGATCTGCCTTTTTAATTCATCAACTGCATTCTTTCTTTTAGTATTTTTTCTGTGAATCAGACGATCCAGTAAGTCTTTCATGAGTGCCCCCTGTATATGCCAAGATCTTCCTCCGGATTCGACCAGGCTTTGCGGCCTCCGGTATTTATACCTGCCCGGATACGGGTTCCCGCCCCCAAAGGGCAGGTCTGCTCCGGACCGTTATTCAGCAGTAACCACCAAATGAATCGTACTGGTGACCTTCGGATGCACCCATACCTCTATTTCATAATTGCCTGCCGTTTTAATCGGTTCCTTCAGCTTAATATTCTTCTTGTCCAGTTGGAATCCATACTGCTCCTCAGCAGCCTCGCTGATATCCTTGGATGTGACCGAACCGAAAATCCGTCCGTCCTCGCCGGTATGAACCTTCAGCTTCAATGTCACCTTTTTCAGCTGGGCCGCCATAATCACAGCCTCATCAGCTGCCACCTGGGCCTTATGGTCACGGGAGGCCTGCTGCTGCCGGGCTGTGTTCAGATTGCCCACGGAGCCTTCCTTGCCCAATCCGCGGCGGATCAGAACATTGCGTCCGTAGCTGTCCGATACTTCAATAATATCTCCCTTTTTCCCCATTTTTTTAACATCCTGAAGAAGTACTACTTTCATGTTGTTTCCTCCTTTGTCTGGGCGCGGACAGCTTCAATAATAGCCGTCCTGGCCTCATCCCTTGCATTTTCCTTCAACTGGGCCCCGGATACAGTCATATGACCGCCTCCGCCCAGTTTTTCCATAACCACCTGCACATTGACCGAACCGTCAGAACGGGCCGAAATACGCAGAGTCTTACTGTCATGATAAAACAGGAAGCTGCAGCGGATCCCTTCAATCGTAATCAGATAATCCGCCAGCTGACCCGCTACAATCTGTGCCTGCTCAATGCCTTCCGGACATTCCGCGAAGGCGATATAGCCATCCACCACCTCCATGCCGGACAGGATGGCTGATTCCACCTTGACCATGTCAATATTGACCGTAAACAATTCTCTCACCAGTCCCACATTGGCTCCGCTGCGCCGCAGATAACTGGCGGCATCAAAAGTACGGACTCCCGTCTGGACTGCAAAATTTTTCGTATCCACCACGATCCCTGCATAAAGGCAGGAAGCCTCTACATCCAGCAGATCGGTATCGTCGCCGTAATACTGGATCAGTTCCGTCACCAGCTCGCTGGCAGATGAAGCCGACGGCTCCATATAAACCAGAAGAGCATCCCCAATAATGGAGTTAGAGCGGCGGTGATGATCAATAATCACCTTTTTAGAGACTAAAGGCAGAAGCGGCGGAGCCGCCACCATATCCGGCCTGTGTGTATCCACACAGAAAAGAACTGTCTTATCCGTCACCAGCTTTTCCGCTTCATCCTCACTGATAAGCAGCCCCTTCAAATCCTCTGAATCTTCCAGAGCGCGCCGCATTTTTTCCGTTACCTCCCGGTACTTGGAGACAACCACATGCACCGGAATCCCGGAAGCTCTTGCCATATGCGCCACCCCGACAGCAGCTCCCAGCGCATCATAATCCTCGTGACTGTGTCCCATGACCAGGACCAGATCCGATTCCGTAATCAGCTCACGGATAGCCTGTGCCACTACACGGACCCTGACCCTCGTCCGGCTTCCCACAGCCGGAGCCTTCCCTCCGAAAACCTTGACGTCCTCTCCCATGCGCACAACAGCCTGATCGCCGCCGCGGCCCAAAGCCAGATCCAGCAGTGTCTGCGTCTCCTCAGACTGGCGGGCAAAAGAAATCTCATCATTCTGCACCACCCCGATGGACAGCGTGACAGGAATCCGGTTGACCGTACGGATATTCCGGACCTTATCCAGAATATCAAACTTGCATTTCATCAGCTGCTGCAGCGCTGCTTTCGATATACAGGCCACATAATCAGAAGAAGAATACTGCTTGATAAAGCCGTCCAGCTTGGAAAATTCCGCCAGCACACACTCATTCACATCTGACAGAAGCGCCGACTTCTCCACATCGGACAAATCTCCGGCCACTTCCGAAAAATTATCAATACAGATCTGGCAGAAAACCGGCATGGCTTCCTCACTCGCCCGCCGTGTCAGCTCCATGTCCGTACGGTCCATCAGATAGAAAGCCATAAAATCGGCATTTCCCTGCGCCGTCCCGCCTTCTTCAATGAACTTATGAAATACGCGGTAATAACTGTCATCCACATGACAGTCAAACCAGCCGGATTTTCCCCACAGCTTGGAAAGCCTTGTTCCGGGAAACAGCTGCTGCATCCGTCCGCCTTCTTCAGCTTCGAGATGCGCCCAGGCGCGGAACACATTATTAGCCCATACCAGCTGCCTTTTTTCATCCATAATGGCAATGCCCACAGGCAGATTTTTAATGGCATAGGCAGAACCGGCGGTCACTCCGGCCGACAGATCATCCAGATACTTCATCAGCACCTGTTCCTGCTGATAATCATTTTTCTTAATATAAATCAGCAGGCCGCCCGTGATAATAAAAAACAGGAGCCCCACTACCCAGTTGAACCAGACCAAGGCCGACAGGGCCGCGATCATGATCACGAAGAAAATCTTTTCATTTCTCTTTTGGACCCATATATCATCAAGCATGTTGATTCCCCTTACTGGTATCCCCGGCGTTTCCGGTAGTTAAATGCCATATCCAGAAGCCCTGCGAAAAATAAAATCATCTGAAAAGCCGGTGCAATAAGTCCGAAGATCACGATCATCCAACGCACCGGACGCACAGCCGGCCAGCGGTGGGGCAGCCACCAAAGCACACCCACGCCCTGAAGCCAGAAAACAATCATACAGGCCAGCGTCAGATTATAGCCGGCATCTCCGATCCAGGTGCCGTCCCCGCCTGCATATTTCATTGCCAGTCCGGTAATATACACATAAATGGCGGAACGGGGCATCTCCCATTTTTCCGTGGGCGGAAAAGCCGGAATATCCCTGACTCCCAGGCGGGCAAACATCCGCCGGCATATAAACATAGCCGCTGCCGCATACATGACAGATGCCATCACCGCAGAAAAGGGAAGCGCCCGGAGGATCTGCGTCATCATAGTCTGAAACTCCTGCTGCGCCTGAGCGAGCATTTCCCCGCTGTAATACTGGGGCAGCGTTTCATCCGCCACTTTCTGGGAAGCCGCCAGCGCCGTTTCCCCCACATGAAAAATATCAATATTCATAATCCATGCCAGCAGTGCCGACTGCAGCAGAAACGCGGCCAGCACCATAATCGATCCCGCCGCCAGCGTTTTAACTGCTGACACACGGAACTGATAACAGGCTCCCAGCACCACGCCGAGACAGCTGAACATGGCGCAGATTGAAGCCGCTGACACAATACCAAAAAACACAGAATCCAGAACCATCACACCCGCCGTGACAATCACGGACCACCGGACTCCCTGCCGCAGACCCAGATAAGCAATGGGAAGCGGGATCAGCATGAATGTAACAATGGAAAATAAAGGCGTATACAGGCCGATCATGGAAAGGATCACGGCCAAAGCAGTACACATTCCTGCCTGTACAACAGCCCGGGCATCTCCCTGCCTGTTTTCCCTCATGCTGCAGTCACCTCCTAAAAGTCAGCAAGAGCCGAGGCTTTGGCCCCGGCCCCCTGCCGTTCTTTAAATTTCCTGAATAATGGGAAGAATCATAGGCCGCCGTTTGGTCTTGTCATAAAAATACTTGCCCAGCGTATCACGGATCTGCGTCTTGATCGCATTCCATTCAGTCACATTGCCCGCTTCACACCGGTCCAGCACCATCTGCACCTTGGCTGTGGCATCCGTAAGCAGCGCCTCGCTGTCCCGCACATAGACAAACCCGCGGGATACAATATCCGGTCCGGACACCACATGATTAGCCCCCTTCTCCAGGGCAATCACAACAATCACCACTCCATCCTGGGAAAGCTGCTGGCGGTCACGGATAACGATATTACCCACATCGCCCACACCCAGACCGTCCACATAAACCGGCCCGGCGGTCACCTTGCCATTGATTCGCCCGGTACGGTTGGTAAACTCAAATACATTGCCATTATCACCGATCAGGATATTCTGTTTCTTCACGCCCATGCTCTGGGCAATTTCAGCATGCCGGCATAGCATCCGGTATTCCCCGTGGACAGGGATAAAGAACTTTGGACGGATCAGCGACAGCATCGTTTTCAGATCCTCCTGTGCGCCGTGCCCGGATACATGAACCCGCATGACAGACCCCGTAATGACATGGGCTCCCAGACGCATGAGATTATCAATCGTCCGTCCCACGCTGTTTTCATTGCCCGGGATAGGCGTTGCCGAAATAATCACCGTATCGTTGGCATGGATCTGCACCTGCCGGTGACTTCCGTCCGCCATACGGGACAGACCGGCCATGGGCTCACCCTGGCTGCCCGTCGTAAGAATACAGAGCTGGTCATCCCTGTACCTTCCCATCTCATCCGGATCAATCATGACGCCGGCAGGAACCTTCAGATACCCCAGTTCTGTAGCGATTCCCACCACATTGACCATGGACCGCCCAAATACGCAGACTTTTCT
Organism: Veillonellaceae bacterium UBA5809; assembly: GCA_002417965.1. Taxonomy (GTDB): domain Bacteria; phylum Bacillota; class Negativicutes; order Veillonellales; family Dialisteraceae; genus UBA5809. The sequence continues at coordinate 14,980 of DIDD01000021.1, read as the reverse complement.
TTTATAAGCAATAGCTGCATCAATAGCCATCTGGATACGGGACACATTGGACGCAAACGTTGCCAGAATAATCCGTCCCGGAGAACTGCCATACGCCTGCATCAGCGAGGCAGACACCACCTGTTCGGAAGGCGTATATCCCGGGCGCTCCGCATTCGTGGAATCGGCACAGAGCACCAGAACTCCGCGGTTTCCCAGCTCAGACAACTTATGAATATCCATCAGCTGGCCGTCTACCGGCGTATGGTCGAATTTGAAATCCCCCGTATGAACAGCCGTGCCTACAGGCGTGCGGAAATAAATACCGCAGGAATCCGGGATCGAATGACACACATGGAAAAAGCCGAATTTAAAAATACCGGCTTTATATTCATGCCCTGTATCAACCACCTGAATATCACAATTGTTAATATGAGCTTCCTTCAGCTTTCCCTCAATCAACCCGCAGGTCAGCCTTGTCGCATATACAGGCGCCGTAATTTCCTTCAGCAGATAAGACAGCGATCCGATATGATCCTCATGCCCGTGGGTAATGACGATTGCCCGGATCTTGTCCTTATTTTCAATCAAATAACTGAAATCGGGGATAACAATATCAATCCCCAGCATGTTTTCCTCAGGAAAAGCCATGCCTGCATCCAGTACGATAATATCGTCGCCATACTGGAAGACAGTCATATTCTTCCCAATTTCCCCCAGTCCTCCCAGGGGAATAATCTGTAGTTTTTCTTTTACCAAAATAAACCTCCTTATGGATTTCGAACACTTTGACTCTTTTGCAAATGCCGTTCCATGATCGTTATTCCTATTATATCATATTACGGTACAGAAATAACGCAGGCCCCGTAAATTCCGTATCAACATGCAAAAGCCCCCGAAATCCTCCGGTAAACCCATCTGACTGTCCTGCTGCGCCTTCCGACTTTTTCTACGCCTCTGCGCCGTCAGAATCCTCCCCTGCCTTCCTGGCAGCGGCACGGCTGATCTGATGCAGAAGTCTTCCTTCATGACTGGCGCAGGCAAAAATCAAGGGCACTCCATACCGGCCGGCCAGTGCTGAAACCTTGTGAAAAAGGCTGTGTCCCATATATTTCCAGTAAATAACCACCAGATCAGCGCCGCGCAATATATGCCCGTCAAACTGGCTGTCATCAGGGCCTATGCAGATCATCCCGGGACAGTCTGTTTTCAGCTGCTGGCGGAGGGCAGGCATTCCGCCCACGAAAATAATCTTCTTCTCCGCCAAAGACGCTCTTTCCGCTTCATCCGCCGCCTGCCGGTCAGACGGAATCGCACTGTCCTCTTCCCCGCTGCGGATGACTCCGTCCAGCTCCGCCTCCAGTTCAGCTGCCCTGCGCCCCGTCTTCTCTTCCATCATTTTATACTGCTTTTTCAGCTTTTCATTTTCCCTTTTGACCTGTTCCAATTCATTTTTCAACTGCCCGGAATCCTTCTCCGCCGCCTCCATCCGGCAGCGGATATCCGGTCCGCTGTTCTCTATGCACGCCAGAGCCTTCTCTTCCCGGACAGCCGCTTCTCCCAGCCGCTGCAGTATTTTTTCCCGCGTGCTTCCGCAGGCCTGCCCGCACACAGACAGAACCATGAGATACATCCAGAAAAACTCCGCTTCATCTAAAAGCTGTTCTGTAATTTCCCCATGAGGAGGCACATGGGCTGCCATAGAAAAAATCCATTTTTTGACTGCTTTCTCCTCCACTCTCTGCTCATTGAACAGATTCGCCGGAATTCCGGGAATTCCGGAATAAGAAGGCCAGAATCTCCGTTTTTTCCCGGCTTCCGACAAAAAATATTCCTCCAGCGTCTCAGGAAATCCGTGCATCCGTTCTTTTAATCTTCCCCAGATTTCCTCTCCCAGCTTTTTCTGATCAGGCGTCACCGTCTTTTCTATAGATCCATAGCGCATACGGTTCTGCTTGTTCATCTGCGCAGAAAACAATCCCGCAAAAGTAGGATTCTGATCTTGAATCTTCTTATTTGTGATCATGCATATATACAAAAAAGCCGGAAAATCTCCGTCCAAAAGCTTTTTTCTGCGGACCTGCCCGCTTCTCCACTGCACGGGATCTGCGGGATTCCCTTTCACATCAGGAAGCCGGGCGTCAAAAAGATACGCCATAATTTTCTTTGACAAAGCCGGCGCTGTATGGGGAAGGACATGGCGGGGCGCCGGATGAAGAGATACCTTGTCTCTCTGAAATACGGCAGGAAGATTCTGTATTTCTTTAGCAGAAGGACGGCTTCCTCTTCTGAGAATTTTTTCAATCCAGAAAGATTCAAAAGGGACCGGTGTGTTCTTCGACTCAATATACTGATAAATTATGGGCCATCCCTTTTTCATTACCTCCTTTACCCCGCTGAGCACCTTACTTTTTTGATCCACCCCTTCGCTGATTTCCAAAAGAGGAGACAGCGCTCTACGGCAGTCATACTCATTGACTGGATCATTCCACTCAAAAAAATTTCTGTAAAACGTCTTTTCCCCTTCAGGAATTGCATGGTCATGAAAATTCCCTGCGGCATACTGCCGGTCCACTTCCCTGACCGCTTCCGGATGCAGCGCGGCAGCCTCTGCTATAAAAGGCATCAGAATCAGACTCTGCACAGACCTCTCCCCTGTTTTTTTCATCCTATATTCACACTCCTCATCCGGCTTCCGTCAGTCTGCAGAAACAGCATCCGTACTGGAAATCATGAAAAAAGGACAGACTCCCCTCCCTGCAGAAACCAAGTCTGCAGAACTGAGTCTGTCCTCCCTGTAAAGATGATCCTCCCGTCCCGGGGCTGCCCATGCAAATTCCCTCTTCCGAAAACCAATACCATAAATATACCTTCTTTTTACAGTATCATTTCTCATCTTTTCTTTGTCAAGTATTTGTGAATTTTAAAGATTCACTACTTTCCCCTGATTCCTCCAAAACAGTGAGCGTCTCACTCGTAAGAAGGATAAAACCGATCCGTTTATAGAGCTTATTTTAACCGGTCTGTGCAGAGTCCGGTCCCCGTCTATGCCCGGCGGACTCCCTTCAGTCTCTGAATAAGAGCCCCGCAGAGCTCCGTATTTAAATACGCATAAGCCCCTGCATTCATAAGAAATAAAATCCCCACGAGGGCGGCTCCCGCCCAGGAAAACACTGCCCTTCCCGGATCCGGATCAACACCGGCCGCACTGGCCAGCGGCTTCCATATCCATTCAACCAGCCGGATCATCCGGTCCAGTCCGGCTGACAAAGCATCTGCAATGCCGAGGACGTAAATGGAAAAAATAATCTTATAGGACATCTCTGCCACATAAGCCAATGCTGTTGTCCATATTTTTTTACTGTACGTCCATTTTCTGCGGTATCCCTCTCCCAGCGTTGTCCCTAAGGCCGCGGCATATACCGCCGTTGTCAGACCGATTTCCGGACCGCCGGTCATTGTGACGACCAGCATGGTCGCTGCCGAAGCCGCCAGCGACCACCTCAGCCCATGAAAACATCCTATCACGGCAATCGGCGAGGCCGCGGCAATCATTGTAATAAATACCAGAAACGGAAAAATTAATTTCAGCATAACCAGCACTGATGCCAAAGCCACGGCAGCAGCCGTTTCTGTCAAAATTCTTGTTTTTTCTGCTGAACGATTCATCAATCCCGTTCCTTTCCAAAAGAAGCCGCCAGACTTTCCTTCTGCTCCTTTTTCCAGTGTTTAATCCGCATCTCTGCAGAACGCGCTTCATGCTCCGTATCCCACTTCCGGCACCAGGCCAGCGAAACAGGACGGCGCGACCGCGTATAACGGGCGCCCTTTCCGCTGTTATGAACCTGTATGCGGTGCTCTATATCCACAGTAAACCCCGTATACAATGAACCGTCCGCACAGCGCACCATATACGTGTAATAGACCGTGCCGGGCACTTTTTCAGTACCACTCATTAATCCATGTTCTCCTCCGGGGAAATGCCCGGGAAAGCCAGTTGACCGCTTCACGGAAAGAACTCTCTCTCCGGGAAACAGACTCTGCCCACCCGCGGCGCAGGAGCTCCTCAACAGAAGCCGCTCCAAACAACATCTGTGCAGCCCCCTCTTCCCGGAGACAGAGTGCCGGTTCCCCCTGCAGCGCCCTTTCAGCCGTGATCATTCCGTTTTCACAGCTGAGCCGGTAAAGGCCGCTTTTATCCCTGAGCACGGGATCCTCCAGCGCCAGCGTAACGCCGCCCGTCATATCCGGGGGACAGGCACAGCCTGAAAAAGCAGCGGACGGATCAGTCAGACGGCACATCATAAAAGGAAATGTACGGTTTTCAATATAAGTATGCTCCGCCCCGTCCTGCCAGTATAAAAAAGACCGGTCATCCAGAGGCTCATACCAGATACAGCGGTCAACTGACCCGCGGTGTCCGGCCATATAGGCATACAGCCCCCGCCGCCCCTCTTCCCCGCGGAAAGCCATTTCAGATACAGTCATCACCCGGTCTTCAATCGAATACCACAGATAACCGGAAGGGCCCGTATCTCCATACACCACCGCCGCATACCCTTCCTTCATCTGACCTTCCAAATGAAGCTTCCAGAATGCTTCGTCCCGCAGCGCCCATCCCTGACGGCCTGCCGTATAATCCCTGTAAATATCATCCATATCCGCCCAGTCACCGGAACTGTCCGGTACACCGGACCGGGAAGACCGGCGTCCCAGCGGTGCCAGACGCTCCGGCGCCGCCTCTCTGCGCCACTGATGCGCATAAAAAGCAAACCCCGCCTTACTGTAAAGTGCAGCGTCAGACGGCATAAGAATCACGGCAGGCTTTCCCTCTTCAGCTGCCGTCCGGAAAGCCCCTTCCAAAAGACGGCCGGCCATACCCCGGCCCCGTGCTGCCGGATGTGTGGCAACCCCCACCAGATAATCTACCGGCATCACACGTCCCCGGAGAGACAGACTGTACGGGCGGCGGTGCAGACTGCAGGCAGTCCTGCCCCCTGATTCGCCCAGCAGCACTTCATCCATACGGCACACATCTGAAAAATACCATTGAAAAAAAGGATCCGAAGGCTTCTCAAAACAGTAAGCCCATAAAGACTCTGCCGCAGGCCTGTCCCGCAGATCCGCTTTTCTGATATTCATAACTCCTCCAATTCTCCGCATCCTGCTGCATTCAGCGTAACATCATACTTTTCCGCGAAATGATCCGGCTGGTACTCCATTTTAGCCTTACGCAGACCGGGCAGTCCCAAATCCTCCTCCCGGTTGACAAATTCTGTCCCGCTGAATTCATGCATCAGAAAATCACGGTTAATCGCCTGATACAGCCCCCGTATATCAGGATTGGCCTTCTCAAAATGAATATGGGCCATCTTTGGATTCAGGAGACTCCCCACAGTAAAGGCCTCAATCTTCCCATAAATCCGGATAACGCCGCCCTTCAGCCCCAGCGAGTCCCAGTTTTCAAACATAACATTCATCGCCGTCTGCTCATGCTCAATCGAATCCGTGTCCTGATGACGGACAAACCACTCCCGGGCAGAAGCAATGCATTCCGGCAGATTATCCCTGCCGACCGGCTCATACTGATAATCTCCGTAAGCCCTCAAAAACCCATTGAGATGATTTTTCTTCATACGGAATTTCTTGCCCGGCAGCTGAATAAGATCAGACGTCTTATAAATATACTCCCAGTTATCCCGGTCTTCCTGATAAGAATAACATCCGGGACAGAATTCCTTCATGCGGTCCACCACCCAAGGAGAAGCCGACTTCAGCAGAAACGGCTTTCCCAGATCACTCAAATGCTCCTCTACAATCTTCAGCCCCTCTACAAAAGTAGCATGGTCACCGGCAAAAGGCGGCATAAAAAATGCCTGATCGCCTTTTCCGGCACGGATAAACAAAACATCATTTTCCTCAGCCCACAAGGTATGATAAACATCCTGCCACAAAAAAAGTGTATCAAAAGAACAATCGCACTGCTCATAATGATGTTCCTTAAAATAACTGTTGATATGTTCTCTGTCCGCTATGCGGAACGGTTTCAGATCTATGATGTCCACTCTCTTTTCTATGAGAAAACTCATTTCTAATATTTTCTATTGTACCATAACCTTCAACCTCACCCTTCTGATGTTCACCTGTCAGAGACAAACGAGACCGTTTTTGTCATCCCCATGAATAAAATCCCTTGATTTCCAGACTTTTTTTGACCCATTCCAAAACTGTCCGGCGCAAAATCAGACCAGAAAATATTTCTCCACACCCTTTATCCACACTCTTTCACAGGGAGAACAAATATTTCCTGATCTCCTTTCCTATAGATTTTATGGGCGTTATTCTTATTCTCATTTATGCTCCCGGCCCAAGTTATGAACAGTTATCCACAGATCTCCTGTGTACATCTCCCGTGTACATGTTCAAAAACACCGGAAATGACCGTATTATTACAAAAATATTACGGAATGCTTTCTTCTCTTCTTCCAGCTGGGGGATAACTGTGGATAACTCTGTGGAAAAGGTGGAAAACTTTCGGTACTCTGGGGAAAAGTCTCTTTTGGTAAAGGAATAAAACAACAGTTTTTCTAAAAAATGATTTATTCCGATGATACCGTGCGATTCTCATCCTCCATAGAATGATGTCGATATAAAGGCATTATTGAATCCCTTCATGGATTATCATTCTCATTTATAAAAAAGAATTTCTCAACTTGCTGAGAGGGTATACTCTATTAGTTTAAATTCTAAAGAACGGCAGCTCCCTGCAGCATGCTGTTTCTGCCCTGCCGCGGGGAACTGCCGTTTTTGACATTCTTCTTTTATTTATACACGTATTTATACACGCGGAATTCCCTCAGTCCACGCCTTCACCTTATCAGGATGCGTACCGATCCATTTTTCAGCCGCCTGTTCCGGCTTCATGCCTTTAGATATATCCAGCATAACCGAATTGATATCATCTACCGTCCACTGAAAACGGTCCATGACTTTATAAACATCAGGCATATCCTTTTCAAGACCCTTTCTGACAATAGTGTGAATCTCTTCCTCTCCTCCGAAAACCCCTTTGGGATCATCCAGATACTTCAGAGGATAAGCGGCAAACATCCAGTGCGGAGACCATCCGGTTATAACAATCTCCTCCTGATTATCGACAGCCTTTTTCAGGGCGGCTGCCATGGCTCCGGAAGAAGACGTATTCAGTTTCCACCCCTTCAGATTCGGATATTCCTGCAGTGCTTTTTCCGTCTTCATGGTTACGCCTGCCCCCGGTTCAATACCTGTAATGGCCTTTCCTGCCTGAGACGACAAATCCTCAATCGAAGAAACAGACATGTAATCCGGCACCACCAGTCCGATCCGGGCTCCTGTCAGATTGGCCCCCAGATCCGTCACATCCTTGCCGTATTTGGCATACTGCGCCTGATGAGTAGCAGGAAGCCAGGCTGATGTCATGCCGTCGGACTTTCCTGTAGCCACAGCCTGCCACATCACCGCATTATCCAGAGGCGTCAGTTCCACCTTATACCCCAGATTTCCCAGCACTTTGGCAAGAACATTCGTAGAAGCCACTTCAGTGTCCCATTCCACATAACTGAGATGAACTGTCTTCTTATCTCCTTTTATCCCTGTATCCGAGGGCCCCTGACTGCCCCCGCATCCGCTGAAGAGCAAGGCCGCCGCACCGGCCATAACCCCTAAAAGAGCTATTTTCCGTTTCATATATTTCACCATATACAACGCATCCTTTCTGATGAGATTTTATATTACCCTGCTATCTGGATCTGTCCGCGCCGCTCCGGTTCAGCCTCTGTGCAAACCGGTCGATCATAATGGCCATAATCACGATGCCCAGTCCTGCCGTAAACCCATTGCCCACCTGAGCGCGCTGGAGAGCGGATAAAACCTCCCGCCCCAATCCGGGAGCTCCGATCATAGAAGCAATCACCACCATGGACAACGACAGCATAACCGTCTGATTCATGCCGGCCATAATCGTTGACCGGGCGGCGGGAAGATCCAGCTTACAGAGACGCTGCCAGCCTGTGCTCCCAAAAGAGCGGGCTGCCTCTGTAAGTTCCTTTGGAACCTGCCGGATTCCCAGATTCGTCATACGGACTGTCGGCGGAAGTGCAAAAATCAAAGAAGCCAGAATTCCCGGAACCACACCGATTCCGAAAAAAGCCACAGCCGGTATCAGATAAACAAAAGCCGGCATCGTCTGCATAAAATCCAGGACAGGCGCCAGTATTGACTGTGCTGTATCACTGCGGGCCATGAAAATACCTAACGGCACTCCTATCAAAATTGAAAGAAAACTCGAAGACAGCACCAGCGCCAGCGTTTCCATAAAGGCCGGCCAAAGGCCCTGATTATAGATCAGCCATAAACCGGATCCGGTAAAAACGGCAAAACCAAAATGCCGGTCTTTCCGTCCCGTTGCCCAGGCCGCCGCCGTACACAAAAACAGAAACAAAGCCGGAGGAACCGCCTGCAGCAGCAGTGTCATCTCCTGATTCATGCTGTTGCCCGCCATCTGCACCGCATTGAAAAAAGGACTCCAGGCCGATGCCAGCGCTGCCGTTCCGGCTTCCACATGACCTGCTATATCGATATGGGGAATGATACCCAGAACAGACTCCGTCATGACACCGCCCCGCTTTCTCCTGCCGGCACCCGTGATGCCAGCAGCTCTACAATATTCCTCCGTGTAATCAGTCCCTTCACAGATCCCCTGTCAAGAACCACGACGGGCATATCCTGAGAAAGGAGATACTGATAGACTTCCGGAATCGGTGTATCAAACGACACTGAAGGAATATCCTTCCGCACAATACTCTTATAACTGGCCTCAGGCCCGTGCTTTTGGATCTCCAGCGCCGTATCCTTGTCCGTTATATATCCCAGCAGGGCATGCGACGAATTAGAAAGAATCAGAAAAGGAACGTCCTGATGAACCATCAGACTCAGCGCCGTATGAAGTCCGGCCCGTTCCACATTAATCACATTCTTCGGGCGGGACATAATATGCTCCACACTCAAGATGCGGGTACGGTCCACCCCTTCCGAGAACCGCCGTATATAATCATCGGCCGGTCTGGTCAGAATTTCTTCCCCTGTTCCCACCTGAACAATAACGCCGTCCTTCATAATGGCAATGCGGTTTCCCACCTTCAGCGCCTCATTGAGATCATGCGTCACGAATACAATTGTCTTCTTCATCTGCTCCTGCAGCTCGAGAAGCTCATCCTGCATATCCTGACGGATCAGCGGATCCAGTGCGGAAAACGCTTCATCCATGAGAAGAATCTCCGGATCATTCGACAGGGCTCTGGCCAGCCCCACACGCTGCTGCATCCCTCCTGACAGCTGTGAAGGATATTGATCTTTATAGGCGGCAAGCCCCGTCCGTTCCAAAACAGCCCCTGCCCGGGCCCGCCTTTTCTCCGGGGGAACCCCTCTGATCTCAAGGCCGTAAGCCGTATTATCAAGAACCGTACGGTGCGGAAAAAGAGCAAAATTCTGAAAAACCATATTGATCTTAGTCCTGCGTATCCGGCGCAGTTCCTTGACCGGCAGCCGGCATATATCCTGCCCGTCTATCTCAATACGCCCTTCCGTGGGCTCAATGAGACGGTTCATCATACGTATCAAAGTGGACTTACCGCTTCCGGACAACCCCATGATGACAAAAATTTCCCCGTCCTTTATATCCGCATCTACGTGATTCACTGCAGCCACAGCACCGGTCTCCGCGAGAATTTCTTCCTTCGGCAGTCCCTTGCTCAACAACTGCTCCGCCTGCTTTATATTCGGTCCGAATATTTTCGTTAAATTTTCAATGTGTATTTTATCCGTCATCGATTCCCTCCTTTCGCTGCTTCTAACAACTCTTATTATACACTATAAGTTGTTAGTTATCAAATTCTTCGATATAGATAAACTGAATGGCTGCTTTTCATGCACAAAAAAACAGCGGCTTTCCCACTGAAGCAGAACCTCAATGAAAAACCGCTGCCGTACTGAAACCGTTAGCCTTCTATCCACTGCCTGACCGCCTTAACGCGGTCCTTCTCCCCAATAAAAACAAGAATATCCCGGGCTTCCAGACGAAGATCCGGATCCGGAGCCACCCAGACCTCGGTGCCGCGCCTAACGGCCACGGCCAGTACCCCGGCCGACTGCCGGACGCCCAGAGTGCGCAGTGTTTTCCCACAGAAAACAGACCCTTCAGGAAGAGAAATTTCCACCGGATTATAAATCTGGATATTCTTCAGCCGGTCTGAATACAGGGCCACATCCGTAACAATCCGGTGAAAACGGCTGTCTAACTTTTCTTTTTCCGACAGAATCTCCTCCAGTTCCTGCCGCAGGGAATAGACAAAATCTCCCTGTTCATGATTAGACAGAAACGCCGCAGCCTGACTGACCGACGCAATGACTACCTCCTTGCCCTGTGAGACCTGGACCGCCTGCTGTTCCCTCAGGACGGCAATGGCCTTCCGTATGGTTTCCGGTGATACGGAATACTGCCCCGACAGCAGTGTACGCCCCGAAATTTTTTCCCCCTCTTTGAACTCCCCCTGGACAATCCGCTTAGCCAGATCCAGGGCAATTGTCCGATAAACCGCCTGTAATCCCATTCTATTCCTTTCGTTGCAACAGACTCTCCCAAACCTGAAGATATCCGGCTCTGGGAAGCCGGACATTCCCTGTATTAAACCGTCAAATCCCGGAGAAGATCTCCCACATGAGATGCGGCTTTCACATGACGGTACTCTTTAACGAGAATGCCATTCTCATCAATAATAAAAGTAGACCGCTCAATCCCCATATATTTCTTTCCATACATACTCTTTTCCTTCATGACGCCGTATAAGTTACACACCGTTTCATCCGCATCGGAAAGAAGAGGAAAGTTCAATTCATTTTTATCCCTGAAATTACAGTGCTTCTTAATACTGTCACGGCTGATTCCGATCACCGCATACCCCATTTTCTGAAAATCCTCAAGATGATCACGGAAAGCCTGCGCTTCCATGGTGCAGCCCGAAGTATTGTCTTTCGGATAAAAATATAAAATAACCTTTTTGCCGCGGCAGTCCTTCAGCGAAGTCATTCCGCCCTGATCATCCGGAAGCGAAAAATCCGGCGCTGCCTTTCCTGTTTCGATCTGACCCATAAGAAATTCCTCCCATTCTAAAACCAATATATCTGATCAATTTGTCTGCCGCATCCCATTATATTTATCATACACACTTTCCCTGTGCATCACAACCATTCTTCACCGCAGATAAACCGACTCCTCCGGCCGCCCGCTTATGCGCCTGTCTCCGGCATTCTGACAGGAAAAGACCGAATAAGCCATAGTAGAGAAAATAACCCGGCGGATTGGCCATATCCACAAGTCCGTGAATCGTAAAAGAAGCCAGAACCGTCCACAGCGTCACTGCCAGAGCCGCATCGCCTGAATCAACCCCCGCACGGTACGTCCCAAGCCCCAGACAGACAACATAGAGAATATATCCTGCCCCGCCCAATAAACCGGCTGTAGAAAGAAAATACATAAACACATTATGAGGCATTTTCAGTCCTTCCTCCCGGCTTTCGGCCGGCCGGTAATCCCCGTAATAATTCTCTTTCCAGTGAGAAAGTCCCACACCGCTCAGCGGATGATCCTTCCACATATCAAAACTGGCCTGGAGCATCATGACCCGTTCTCCCCCCGGATGAACCTCCCCCTGTTCCACCCGGTGACTTCCTAAACCGTAAATCATGGAAATTCCTGCCGCCAATATCAGAAACGCCGCCCCTATGAACCGCCTCCGCATCTGTTTCGTCATACACTTTCTGCGGCACAGCGTCCACAAAACCAGAGAACCGGCGCTTCCGAAAGACAGCCCCATGACCGTTCCGCGGGATTCCGTCAGAATCAGACAAAAAAATAATCCGCCCAGGATAGTGGCTATCATTATTTTTTCTGCTTTTCTTTGAAAATAAAAAAGGCAGTAAACGAGAGCCGGGATCATCAACTCGATCATAAAACCGAACTGATTGGGATGAAGATAAAAGCTGTCAATCCGTGTTCCCTCAGGCTGTGTAGTCCACTGAAACAAACCGTACAGACAAGCACCTGCGGCACCGACGGCAATCCCACACAGCGCCCCCTCCTTAACAGAATACCGATGTCCCATGGCAGCTGTCATATAAAAAAACAGGGCATACACTGCATACATCAGCCACAAGACCAATGCCGTCATATCGCGGTTCAATATAACGGCAGCCAGCACCATGCCATAAAAAATCAAAATGCCCCCGTTCACCGTCCGCGGAATATCGGTGCCCAGCCCCTTTTTAGCCCTGATCCAATGATAAAACCAGAAAGTCAGAAAAAACAGGATGCTTCCAAGGAAAACAATCATAGGAGAAGCTAAACAAATCAATAAAAAAATAATCCCCAAAGTCAGCCCTGCGGCCCGTCCCATTTCTGCCTCCACGTGTTATCTCTGCTTTCTGATGATCAGATTAATTATTTTACGCTTTAGTTTGCTGATATATTTTTTGATTTTATATTTAGTATGTAAAGTTTTGCATTTATATTGTTCTTCTATAAAAGCATTACGGATTTCATTTGCAAATTGATCAAAATTCTCAATATATAAATTTCTATGCTTATTTTGTATGATAGCAAAATATCCCTTTAAAAGATCCATGCTATTACCAATATTTTTATTTCTAGATTTTTTTTTGATTCTATAATGAAATAAGCATTCTGGAATTTGGTAAACATTTCTTCCTAATCCTAATATAGATAGCCAAAAATCATAATCTTCTATTCCATGCTCAAATGTCTCATCAAATCCGCCAATTTTATCCCAATCTTTTTTCCTAAATAATGCAGTAACAAAAATAATATTGTTTAGAAGCATTTTTCCCATATTAAACTGGGGTAACTGCCAAGGTCCCTTAGCTTCACCAAATTGATCCGCCAAACAGTAAACAATACCCATGTTAGAATTTGTCTTCATTATATAAACAGCCTTAGCAATATAAGTTGATTCAATAGTGTCATCCGCATCTAAAGGTAAAATCCATTCTCCATTGCAAATTTCTATGGCTTTATTCCTAGCTGCAGAAGGTCCGTGATGAGCGATTCTTATTTTCTTTAAATTTGGAAATTCAATCTGATTAAGAATCTTTATACTGTTAGCATCATCAGAACCATCATCAACAATAATAATTTCTATATTAGAATACGTCTGATTTAGCACAGAATTAACTGACTCTTGAATATATTCCCCATCGTTATAAAAAGGGATAATTACACTGACAAAGTCCTTCAATTCCCCTGCCTCCCATTAATTAAGTTTCAATATTTATGAATTATACTTAATAAGCATTGAGGCTGTCTGTTTCAACAGACTTTCCCATTCATTCCATATATTAACTGGATCATATTTTTTCATCGTATATTTCCCCAATCTACCCATTTGATTTCTCAATTCAGCATTTGACATTATTCTCCCCAGTGTCATCGCAATATTACCTTCATTTTCAGAAACCAAAAAACCCGTTTTTCCATCTTCTATCAAATCACGAACTCCAAAACATTTTTTTAGCCCTACACTAGGAAGTCCTGCGGCCATAGCCTCTGAAAGAGATAACGGAAACCCTTCACTTTGACTCAAAAGTACAAAAATATCACTATGTGCATAGACGTTCTCTACATGATCAGTTTCCCCTTTGATTAAAATACGAGAATCCCATCCTTTCCGATGAATTTCTCTCGTCAAATAAGATGCGTAACGGGAAGTACACCGTCCCCATAACTCTAATTTCCACTGGGGGAATTCTTCCATAATATGACTAAAAACCTGCACTAAAAGTCTTTGATTTTTTCTTTCACATATATTGCCTACACAAGAAATGACATATTCCGGTTTATCTGACTGTAAATCAGCCATTCTATCTACGGGGAATACAGCATTACCAATCACTTTCATCGGAAGATTTGGAAAATAGCCTTGGGCTGTTTCCAACGCAGAAGGAAGAAGCAACTGCATCACTGCACTTTTAGCGGCTGCCCGTTTTTCAATATCAGACAACTTAGGAAACTGTACTGCCGGATCCGCATGAATCATTGTCACCACCGGTCCTTGGTATCCCGCATCCTCTATCACATATTTCGTGGAGGGAATTGAACAGGAAAGCACCACATCCGGCTGCAGTTTTTCCAGCCACCGGTGAATAGATTGCCCGTACTGCTTACCCTTGTACTTGGCATTTACCGACTGTGCTGCATTCTGACTAAAAATACGTTTTATTTCTCTATCGAGGCGCAACGTCAAAGGCAATTTTTCTGAAATCTTCTGCACTCCATTCTCAAAAAGAATATTATGCTGTTCTATTCGTGAATCCAAAGAAAAATAAGGCTCCCCCTCCTTGGAATCTCGATAAAGAATAGTGACCTTATGTCCCTTCTCTGTCATGGCATTGGCCAGATTACAGGTCACTTTTTCTACACCACCCGGCATACCTACATAATAAGTACCAAAATGTGCAATAACTATATGCATATATTCAAACCTCACTCGTAAAATTGCTGTTTTTATTTTCAATTTTTTTGTATTCAAATTTTAATGGATAATTTACTCCAAATTTGATACAATTTAATAAAAATCTTTGGCCAATAGGCAATTCTATTTTATGTTTTAGTATACTTATTGCGTATTTTTTTATTTCGATAAATCTTTCGTATGCGAAATTATCTTGTACACAATAAATAGAATAGGCATGTATTATTGCTCGAGCAAATCTTCTATATTCCGTTAATGTAGGTAGACGATTAATACTCATTCCCACCCTACAAACATCATATGTCAGAAGTTCAATATCAAAAATACTGATCCTGCTATTATAGCCATATGTAGTTAAATCTATAGTCTCAATATTCTTTTTTTGCAATAGTGAAAGCTTATTATCCTTGTCTTCTTTATAT
>DIDD01000063.1 GCA_002417965.1 Veillonellaceae bacterium UBA5809 | reverse complement strand
TGAAAGAAAACGGACTGGAAGCCTATGTTTTTTTTATGGATCTGTCAGCCCGTCTGATCTGTAATAAAGTATCCTATAAACTCAAACAGGATGAGCTTCAGAAGCTCATCCGCAGCATACAGAAGAAGGGATGAGACAACATGGAATGGATAACAGTGCCGGAAAAAGGACTGAGTCTGCGGGAAGTCAGGCGTCTTACCCAGCGGAGTGTGAATTTATCAGCAGAGGTGGAAGCCTCTGTGTCAGCCATTCTGAAAAATGTTCAGGAGAACGGAGACCGTGCCCTGCGTGAACTGACGGAGAAATTTGACGGAGTCAGGCTGGATAGTTTCCGCGTGACAGAAGAAGAAGTACAGGAAGCCCTGCAGGCTGTGGATCCGGAGATGCTGGCTATTTTAAAAGAAGCCAAGGAAAATATTACGGCCTATCATAAAGAACAGATTAAAAAATCATGGATTAAAGAATTTCGTCCCGGTGTCCGGCTGGGCGAACAGTATGAACCGATTCAGCGCGTGGGGGTCTATGTGCCGGGAGGTCTGGCAGCCTATCCCTCTACCGTTCTGATGGATACTGTGCCTGCTTTTGTGGCAGGATGCCCGTCGGTGGCCATGACGACGCCGCCCGGGAAAGACGGGAAAGTCAATCCCAATATTCTGGCAGCGGCGTCTGTGGCAGGAGTCAGGGAAATCTATAAAGTAGGCGGTGCCCAGGGCATTGCCATGCTGGCCTACGGAACAGAGACCGTAGAACCCGTATTCAAAATTGCCGGACCGGGAAATGCCTTTGTGGCAATGGCCAAGCGGCTTGTTTTCGGTACAGTGGGCATTGATATGATTGCCGGTCCTTCCGAGGTATGCTGCGTGGCAGACGGAAGCGCGGATCCGGAATGGATTGCCGCAGACCTTCTGTCCCAGGCGGAACACGACCGGCGGGCTGCTGTTTTTCTGATCACTACCGATGAAGCCTTTGGGAAAAAGGTGGAAAAAGCCATGAACCGGAGAATGAAAGAACTGCCCCGTTACGATATCATCCGAAACTCCGTGGGAGACTATGCCAAAGGATTTCTATGCAGAGACTATGAACAGTGCTTCCAGATCGTCAATCACATTGCACCGGAACATCTGGAAATTGAACTGCCCGATCCGGAGCAGTTTCTGCCCCGGGTGGTCAATGCAGGAGCCATTTTCCTCGGCCCCTATACCTCAGAGCCTCTGGGAGATTACATGGCAGGTCCAAACCATACACTTCCCACATCCGGAACCGCCGCCTTCTCTTCTCCTCTGGGCGTGTACGACTTCATGAAACACAGCAGCGTGGAAATATTCAGCAAAGAGGCCTTTATGAAAACGGCTCCGAAAGTACAGAAATTTGCACTGGCGGAAGGGCTGCAGGCTCATGCGGCAGCCATGGAGGTGCGGTATGATCAGTGACAGATGGATGCGCCGCACTGTTGCGGGATTTCAGCCCTACCAGGTGGCGCCCATTCATGAAAAAAGAGTGATTAACGCCAATGAAAATTATGTGAATATTCTGGATATTCCTTCTGTGAGGGAAGATGCGGAAAAGCTCCTGTCTTCTTTCCGTCCGCAGATCTATCCGGCGCCCATGGCAGACAGTTTGAGGGAATCTCTGGCAGAGTACATGGGGACTGCCCCTGACTGCATTCTGGCCGGCAACGGGGGAGACGAAATGATTACTTATACCATGGGTACATTTCTCAATCCCGGGGACCGCGTGCTGATTCATCAGCCCACTTTTGACATGTATGAAGCAGGGGCCGCCGTACTGGGCGCAGAAACCGTCAAAGTCCCTGATCTTCCCGGATTTCACCGCAACTGGGAGGGCCTCCTGGAGGCTGTCCGGCAGCACAGCCCGAAAATCACTTTTATATGCAGCCCCAACAATCCCACAGGAGAGGCGGCGCCTCTGAGCCGTATCAGAGAGATCGCGGAAGCATCGGAATATCCTGTGGTGGTTGATGAGGCATATATGGAATTTGCCAATGGGAAGAGCGCTGTATCGCTGATTCCGGATCACCCCAATGTCATTGTGCTCCGGACACTGTCAAAAGCGTTCGGCATGGCGGGACTGCGGTGCGGGTACATTGTGGCAGCGCCGGAGGTCATTCTGGCAGTGGCGAAGGTGAAAAATCCCTATAACCTGAATGCCTTCACCCAGGCCATGGGCTGCATTGCCCTCCGTCACCGCAGAGAAATTCTGAAGGTGAGGGACCGTATCACTGCGGAGAGAGACCGCTTCTTCAAAGAATTAGAGACAGAAAAGGGAATACGGGTGTACCCGTCGCAGACCAATTTCCTTCTTATGGATGCAGGCGCCTCTGCAGAGCGGCTCTTTGCCGCCTGGCGGAAGGCGGATATACTGGTGAAGCGCTTTTCCGGAAAACCCGAACTGGAACAGGCTTTCCGCGTGACCATTACTACGGAGGAAACAGACCGGATGGTTCTGCAGGTGATCAGGGAGGTGACACACAGTGCGTGAGGCTCATATAGAAAGAAAAACAGGAGAAACCGATATCCGTCTGACTTTAAACCTGGACGGCGCAGGGCGGTTTTCAGGCACATCGGGCATTGGATTTTTTGACCACATGCTGAATCTGCTGTCAGTCCACGGGGGACTGGACCTCTCTCTGCAGGCCCGGGGAGATCTGGAGGTGGACAACCATCATACGGTGGAAGACATCGGCATTGCGTTGGGACAGGCCTTAAACAGGGCGCTGGGAGATAAAAAGGGGATTGCCCGGTACGGCTGCTTCTTCTGCCCCATGGATGAAGCCCTGTCCCGTATCGTGATTGATCTGTCGGGACGGTCTTATCTGGTGTATGATGTATCCATACCCGTAGAGCGGATCGGCAGCTTTGAAACTGAAATGACAAGAGAATTTTTTCTGGCTCTGGCGCAGAACGGCTGCATGAATCTTCATATGGCCTGTCTCTACGGCATCAACGGGCATCACATTGTGGAGTCTTTATTTAAGGGAACAGGCCATGCGCTGGCGCAGGCTGTCTCTCTGAACAGCCAGGAAAAGCGCATCCTTTCCACGAAGGGAGTTCTGTGAATGAAAACGGTCATCATTGATTATGATGCAGGCAATCTGGCGAATGTATACCATGCGCTTCTGCGGGAAGGAACAGAAGCGGAAATCACAAGAGATCCGGAGACGATCCGGAAAGCCGATGCCATGATTCTTCCCGGCGTGGGAGCCATGGGAGATGCAATGGCCCATTTGCGGCAGTACGGACTGACTGAACTGATCCGGGAGGAAGTCGGACGGGGGAAAAAACTGGCGGGCATCTGTCTGGGCATGCAGGCCCTCTTTGAAGTCTCTGAAGAAGGCGGACAAATTCCCTGCCTTGGATTCCTTCCGGGGAAAATTGAAGAAATTCCGGCGGCGCCGGGAAGGAAAGTCCCCCACATGGGATGGAATGAACTGGAATTCAGGGCTCCCCACTGGATAGCCCGGGGACTTCCGCCCCATCCTTACGTCTATTTCGTTCATTCCTACTATAAAACGCCTTCCGACACAGCCGATGTCATCGCCTCCGCGGATTACGGAGTATCCATACCGGCTGTTGTGGGCAATGATTCAGTGATTGGTCTGCAGTTCCACCCGGAAAAATCCGGCCCGGTGGGCGCGCAGCTTTGGAGAAATATACTGGAGTGGTTTGAAAAATGATTATTTTCCCTGCCATTGACATACAGAACGGGAAATGCGTCCGCCTCCGGCAGGGCGCGGAAAAAGATTCGACCGTCTATTTTGAAGACCCGGAGGAAGCTGCTGTTCACTGGGAAAAAGAAGGAGCTGAATGGCTCCATCTGGTGGATCTGGACGGAGCCTTCCGCGGCGAAGGCGTTAACACGGAAATGATTAAAAAAATCAGCCGCCGCGTATCCATCCCCGTGGAAGTGGGAGGCGGCATACGCACCATGGACGATATCCGCAGACAACTGAGAAACGGCGTATCCCGCGTGATCATCGGGTCCATGGCGGTGGAGAATCCTGACTTCGCATCGGAAGCCGCTGCCAGATGGCCTGGGAAAATTGCGGTTTCCGTCGATGCAAAGGGAGACTGGGCGGCCGTCCACGGCTGGGTCGAGAGCAGCGGACGGAAGGTGGTTCCCTTTGT
Source organism: Veillonellaceae bacterium UBA5809 (assembly GCA_002417965.1). GTDB lineage: Bacteria > Bacillota > Negativicutes > Veillonellales > Dialisteraceae > UBA5809. The sequence goes on along the minus strand of DIDD01000063.1, from coordinate 9,789 downwards.
CAGAGAACTGATTGATTCCGGCATATCCGTGATTATCTACACAGATATCAGCCGGGACGGGATGCTTACGGGCCCCAATACCGGCATGCTGGAAAGACTTCAGGCCATGCCCGGTATTTCACTCATTGCTTCCGGAGGAGTCAGCTCCGCCGGTGACCTGAAAACACTGAAAGACATGAACCTTTACGGTGCCATATGCGGGAAAGCCCTCTATGAAGGGCGTGTCACCATGAAACAAATACGAAAAATACAGGAGTGATGCCAAGTGCTGGCCAAACGGATTATTCCCTGCCTGGATGTCAGCCACGGGCGGGTTGTGAAAGGAAAACAGTTTCAGCATGTGCAGGACGTGGACGATCCGGTGACTTTGGGAAAAATGTATTCCGGACAGGGCGCTGATGAACTCGTTTTTTACGATATCACCGCTACCCACGAAAAACGTCCTATTTTTGTCAGTACCGTAAAATCCATTGCGGAGGAAATCTCGATCCCGTTCACCGTGGGCGGCGGCATGCGCTGTGCGGATGACTTCCGTCAGATGCTGCTGGCGGGGGCTGATAAAGTGTCTGTCAACTCAGCGGCAGTTCTTCATCCTGAACTGATACGGGAAGCCGCCGAACGCTTTGGAAATCAATGTGTCGTTCTTTCCGTAGACGGGAAAAGGAACGGAAACGGAGGATGGGATGTCTATATCGAAGGAGGGCGTAAAAATACGGGTATATCCGTATGGGAGTGGACACGCCGCGCCGTAGCCCTGGGAGCCGGGGAGATATGCATGAATTCCATAGATGCGGACGGTGAAAAAAAAGGATATGACCTGGAACTGAACCGGATCCTGTCAGAAGCACTGACCGTGCCTGTGATTGCTTCCGGCGGGGCCGGCACCATGAAAGACTTTGCGGAAGTTCTCCGGGCGGGCGCGGACGCCGCCCTGGCGGCTTCGGTCTTTCACTTCGGGCAGATCAGCATTCCGGAATTAAAAAAATATCTGGCATCGCAGGGAATCCCTGTGCGCCTGTGAAACGATAAAGAGGTGTATTCAATGGAATCAGTCGGAATCAGTCAGATCCGTTTTGATGCAGACGGCCTTGTCCCCGCAGTCATTCAGGATTTTCACAGCGGAGAAGTGCTGATGGTGGCGTACATGAACCGTGAATCCCTGACACGGACGGCAGAAACGGGAGAAACATGGTTTTACAGCCGCAGCCGCCGGAAACTGTGGCATAAAGGAGAAGAGTCAGGGCATTTTCAGCATGTGAAAAGAATCTATGCGGACTGTGATGAAGATACGCTGGTGATCCAGGTGGTTCCTGACGGACCGGCCTGCCACACCAATCACCGGACATGCTTTTTCAGATCCCTGACAGAATGGGAAAATGCAGAAGACGAAGGCTGTCTTTCTGTGCTGCATATACTGTATAATGAAATCCGGGAGAGAAAACAGGATCCCCGGCCCCGTTCCTATACAAACTACCTCCTGCGGGAAGGCAAAAATAAAATTGATAAAAAAATCGGGGAAGAAGCATCGGAAGTTATCATTGCGGACCAGCACGGAGACAGAGAAGAGATTACCGCGGAATCCTGCGACCTTCTGTACCACCTGTTTGTCCTCTGGGAAAATGCCGGAGTCAATCTCTATCAGATTATGGCGGAAATGGAAAACCGCGACAGAATCAAAGACAATAAAAAAGAAATTGGACATCAGGATAAAACCTTTTAGGAGTGCCATGAAAAAAATTATTTTCGATGTAGACGGAGTGCTTTTCAGTGAAGAAAGATATTTTGATGTATCGGGACTGACGGTGTGGGAATGGCTGTACAGTTCCGGATACATGGGACTGGCGGCGGAACAGGATGATTTCCGCCCCCCGTCCGTGACAGAAGGGCAGACAGCCGCTGTCCGGCGGAAAGTATGGGACTGCGACCGCCTGCTGCAGTGGCTGAAGCAGCACGGAATCAACTCCAACTGGGATATGGTCCATGCCCATCTTACAGTGACACTGTGGCTGATGGCGCAGGAATACCGCAGACGTACGGGAGAGATGCCCGCCCTGTCCCTGACAGACATCACGGGAGTCAGAAAAGCAGGGAAAACACTGCTGGGACTTCCGGTTCCGGCAGCCGGAAAGATCACACAGGTGCTGAACCGCATAGGAGACACACTGAAAGGAGAAGAGGTATTTTCAGCGCTCGCCCGTGCCGTTTCAGAAGATTTTCAGGGCGGTGCTGCCTGGGCGCAGCTCCGTTCCCCTTTTTGGCGCATGCACAGAGATGCTTTTCAGGACTGGTATCTGGGAGATGATCTCTTTATGAAAACCTTCGGCGTCCGCCCGCTTTCTCCGGGGAAGGGAGGATTTCTGACGAGAGAGATTCCCCTGGCTCCGCCGGAATCAGTCGCCGCCCTGTTTCAGATGCTCAGAGAAAAAGGATACGGACTGGCGGTGGCTACGGGACGGTCATGGCCGGAAGTAGAAATTCCTTTCCGGCAGATGGGATGGCTTCCCTTCTTTCCGCGGGAATATATCGGCACAGCCAGTGACGTTGAACGGGCCTCCCGGCTTTCACCGGGAGAATCCCTGGACAAACCCCATTCCTTTACCTATGCCTGTGCGGTATATGGAAACGGCCCGGAAAACTACAGCGCCTATGCCCGGGAAGAACAGAAACTGACGGAAGACGATGAGGTCTGGGTCGTGGGAGATTCCCTTTCGGACATCTGGGGAGCCCACCGCATCGGGGCCCGCGCCGTGGGAGTCCTGACCGGGCTGGAGGGAGAACGGGCGCGGACGGTCCTGGAAGATAACGGCGCGGAAAAAATTATTGCCCGCATAACAGACCTTCCCTCCGTGCTTCCCGGCTAAAATTTTCGGATTTTGAGAAGAGTACTGCAGAAACAGGNNTATTGGTCTATCTATGGTAAAATAGAAAGTAACCGGATCAACAGCATCCGGACAGAAAAAAGAGAGAATTCCTGCAAAAAATTGATTTACGGGAAACATTCGGATTATAATAAAAAAGATACCGCGGCAGCGCCGGAAAATAACCTGGAAAAAATAAAAAAGACAGATACCGGAAGGGAGGATGCCTGATGGAAGAAGATCTCTTTCCCCATGTGAACGGACAAAAAAAAGTCAAACGGGAATGGACGGGAATGATCCGGGAAAATCAGGTTCCCCATACGATGATTCTGTACGGAGATGAAGGGCTGGGAAAAACGACGGCGGCCGTCGACCTGGCCTGCCGTCTGGCAGGCGGGGAAAATCCCCGGCCTTTTTATGAAATCTGCCGTACATGGATTGAAAAGCCCGGAGATGCCCAGGACAAACTGCTGCAGGCCAAAGAACGCATATGGTATATACGTCCTCTGGGCATGGAGCTGAAAATGGAACAGTTCCGTCTTTTTATGACAGCATCCGATTCCTTTACAGATGAAGTCCATGTGTGCATCATTGATGAAGCGCAGACCATGATGCCGCCGGTGGCCAATGCACTTTTAAAAACGCTGGAGGAACCGGCGGAAAATCTATACTTTATTCTGATTACCCATGATCTCCGGGCACTCCTGCCTACCATACAGTCACGGTCCGTCAAATTCTCCTTTACACCCCTGGATGAAAAAGAATATATCCGTCTCATGTCTCTTCATGCAGATATTTTTGGAGTCCGGGGATCTGAAGAAATAGAAACAGCCTTTCAGCTGACCGGCGGGAATCCGGGAATGACACGGGAGATCTTTGCCGGAGGGAGCAGCGGGCAGCCTGAAAAGGCCATGCAGTTCTGGGAAACAGTCACCCGTTCGGAAAATCCTTTTACTGAACTGTCAGAAAATATTCTGACTGACAGAAAAGAGTTTCTAAAAAATCTGAAATGGATCCGTCTGGTAGGACGGGATATTCTCGTTTCCCGGGCGGTGCCGGAAGAAGACTTCCGACGCTGCCGCTCAGTGGGAACAAGAGAAACGGCCCTGGCGGAATTCTGGACGGAAAAACAGATGGATCAGGCGCTGCAGACACTTGGAACGGCGGAACAGGCCTGCCGGAGATATATATCAGTGAAGAGCATATGGGATATGATTGTCATTGAATTACGCTATATACGAAAGGGACATACAGCATGGAAAAGGTTGTAGGTGTTCGGTTTAAGCAGGCAGGGAAAATTTATTATTTTGCACCGAACCATCTTCATTTCAATTTGGATGACGGTGTCATCGTGGAGACATCCCGGGGCATGGAGTACGGCTATGTGGTTATGATGCCCCGGGATGTGGACGGGGAAGATCTGGTGCTTCCACTCAAGCCGATTGTAAGAAAAGCCACACCCCGTGACAGAAAACAGCTGGAGAGAAATAAAGAGCGGGAAGCATCCGCTTTCGATATCTGCCTGAAAAAAATAAAAAAATACCAGTGCCCCATGAAGCTCCTGCGGGTGGAATATACTTTTGACAGAAGCAAGATTGTCTTTTTCTTTACCGCTGACGGGAGAGTGGATTTCCGTGAACTTGTCAAAGACCTGGCATCGGTTTTTCATACACGGATTGAACTGCGGCAGGTCGGCGTCCGTGATGAGGCCAAACAGATTTCAGGAATCGGCCCCTGCGGACGCACACTGTGCTGCGCCTCTTTCCTGGGGGAATTTGCACCGGTCTCCATCCGGATGGCCAAAAATCAGGGACTGTCCCTGAACCCCTGCAAAATATCGGGAGTCTGCGGACGTCTTATGTGCTGTCTCCGCTATGAAAACGACTTATACACATCAGGAGAAGTTAAAAAGAAAGATACCCTCTGGTGCCGCCAGAACTGTCCGAAGATTCCGCGGGTGGGTCAGGAGGTCATGACCGGGGAGGGAACTGGGTGCATAGCCTATGTCAATACACAGAAAAAAACAGCCCGCGTGCAGATGGGGCAGAAATCCGTGACTGTGCCCTGGGAGGAACTGGCCGTCAAAGAAGATGAGTAACTGGCATATACGGGAAGGAGAGCGGCTGGATGACCTGGTGAGGGACGGAATGCGGCTGATTCAGCGTCCGGATCAATTTTGCTTTTCTGTTGATTCCGTATTGCTGGCGCATTTCGTCTCCGTCAGAAAAAAAGATAAAATTGCCGAACTGGGGACCGGCACGGGCGTCATAGCCCTTCTCCTGTCAGCCTTCGGAGCCGGGGATATTACAGCCGTGGAGAAAAATCCTGTTATGGCGGAGCTGGCAGAACGGAATGCAGAAGGAAACGGCCGTCAGGACCGGATTCATGTGATACAATTGGATTACCGGCATATGGAAGGCATGCTGCCCCGGGGAGGATTCACCTCGGTGGTTGTGAATCCTCCCTTCCGCATGCAGGGAACAGGTCAGATGAACCGGCTCCCGGGAGTGGCGCAGGCCTGCCATGAAATGACGGCGACGCTGAACGATGTATTTCAGGCGGCCCGGTACCTTCTCAATGAAGGGGGAAGACTGACCATGATTCACCGGGCTGACCGCCTGGCGGACATTTTTTCCGAAGCAGAAGCCTGCGGCATGGAACCCAAACGCCTCCGCTGCGTGCACAGCAGAGAAGGTGAGGAAGCCGGACGCATTCTGGCGGAATTCAGAGTGGGGGGCCACCGGGGACTTCGGCTGGAACCGCCCCTTTTTGTGCATGAGCAGGATGGGTCCTATACTCATGAGATGGCCCGTATCTATGGAAAGGAGCCGCTATGAATGAAATCTGTCCGGGAACTCTATACCTGGTTCCGACACCCATTGGAAATCTGGAAGATATGACGGAAAGAGCGGTGCATGTGCTGCAGAAAGCAGATGTGATTGCCGCAGAAGATACCCGTCATACGCGGATTTTGACAGAACGGTTCGGAGCGCCGGGGAAATTGGTTCCCTACCATGAACATAACAAAGAAGAAGCCGGGCCCCGCATCATGGCCATGCTGAAAGCCGGAAAATCAGTAGCCCAGGTCAGTGATGCAGGCATGCCGGTCATCTCGGACCCGGGTGCGGACCTGGTACAGCTCGCACTGGAAGAAAATATTCCGGTGGTTCCCCTTCCGGGCCCCAATGCGGCGCTGACGGCGCTCATTGCCTCCGGACTGGATGCGCGGCAATTTGCCTTTATAGGCTTCCTTCCTAAAACAGGAGGAAAGCGGAAAAAACTAACAGACTCCATACGCAGTCTTCCCATGACGCTGATTTTCTATGAAGCGCCCCACAGAATCAAAGAAACACTTTCCTTCCTGCGGAAAGAGCTGGGGAACCGCCGCGCTGTGGCGGCCCGGGAACTGACCAAAAAATTTGAAACCTTTTCCCGGGGCACACTGGAAAGCCTGCTGGAACAGATGAAAGAAGAAGCGCCCCGGGGAGAATACGTCCTCCTGGTGGAAGGCGGCGGGGAAGATCCGGCACCGCCCGGCATAACTGAAAACGACTGGAAATCCCGTGCGGCCGGACTGGCGGATGAAGGCATGACACCCCGGGAGATCAGCCGTAAAATAGCGGGAGAAACCCATTTATCCAGAAGAGATATCTATCAGTTTCTCATAAAAAATAAAAAATAGCAGGTCCGGTCATCTCTCTGCGGGAGATGACATCATAAACAGGAGGTCAGAATTTTATGACGGAAAAACCAAAATACTACATTACCACACCCATTTATTATCCCAGTGCCAAACTTCACATCGGACATACTTACTGCACCACCATTGCCGATTCCATGGCCCGTTTCAAACGGCTGGACGGCTATGACGTGTTCTTCCTGTGCGGATCCGACGAACACGGGCAGAAAATCCAGAGAAAGGCAGAAGAAGAAGGAGTAACGCCCATTGCGTACGTTGATAAAATCGTGGCCGGATTTCAGAGACTATGGAAAGAACTCAACATTTCCAACGATGATTTTATCCGTACTACAGAAGAACGGCATAAAAAAGTAGTGCAGGCCCTGTTTCAGCGCGCCTATGACAACGGAGATATTTACAAGGGAAAATATGAAGGATGGTACTGCACGCCCGACGAAACCTTCTGGCCGGAAAACAAACTGACGCCGGACCATATCTGCCCGGACTGCGGACGGAAACTCGAACGGATCAGTGAAGAAGCCTATTTCTTTAAAATGTCCAAATATGCAGACCGCTGGCTGAAATACGTCGAAGAAAATCCCGGATTCATCCAGCCCGTATCCCGCCGGAATGAAATGATCCAGTTCGTTAAAGGCGGACTGGAAGACCTCTGCGTATCACGGACCAGCTTTAACTGGGGCATTCCCGTTCCCTTTGACACCAAACATGTGGTCTACGTCTGGTTTGATGCGCTGGTCAACTACCTCACCGCGGCGGGGATCCTGGATAATCCGGAAAAATTCAGACGCTTCTGGCCGGCCGATGTCCATCTGGTGGGAAAAGAAATTGTCCGTTTCCACAGCATTATCTGGCCGATTATGCTGATGAGCCTGGGCATTGAACTGCCGAAAATGGTATACGGCCATGGATGGCTTATTGTCGACGGCGAAAAAATGTCCAAATCCAGAGGCAATGTGATTGATCCCATTCCGCTGCTTCAGGAATTCGGGTCAGACGCCATCCGCTACTACCTCCTGAATGATGTGCAGCTGGGACAGGACGGAAACTTCAGCAGAGAACGGCTGATTAACCGGATTAACTCCGACCTCTCCAATGACCTGGGCAACCTTCTGTACCGGACACTGTCCATGGTGGAAAAATACAGGAACGGCACCGTGGTGTCCAAAGGAGATGCATCCGGGGAACCGGCTGCGGCGGAAGCATCGGATATGCTGGAAAAAGCAGCTGCTGACACACTTCAGTCCTACAGAAATTCCATGAACGGCTGGAAAATCAATGAGGCCCTGAAAGGAGTATGGACCTTTGTGCGCTCCATGAACAAATACATTGATGTAACCATGCCGTGGGTACTGGCCAAATCACAGGACAAAGCCCCCGTGCTCGATGCGGTTCTCTACCACCTCTGTGAAGGACTGCGGATTACAGCCCTTATGGCGGAACCGTTCATTCCCATCGCGGCGGAAAAAATCTGGAACCAGCTGGGACTGCGCGGATTCGCGGAAGCAGCACTGAAAGACGGAGTCTGGGGCGGACTTCCCGAAGGAACACAGACCGACAAGGGGGATCCCATATTCCCGCGGATTGAACCGGAAGACGAAAATGATGAAAATCAGGACCATACCCAGCCGGCTGAGACTCCTGCGGAAGAAAAAGCGCCGCTGATCTCGATTGATGAATTCATGAAAACCGACCTGAGAATTGCGGAAATACTGACGGCGGAAAAAGTCAGGAAATCCAAAAAACTGATCTGCATGACAGTATCCCTCGGTGATGAAGTGCGGACCGTAGTCAGCGGCATTGCCCAGTACTATGAGCCGGAACAGCTGATCGGAAAACATGTGATCTTTGTATCCAACCTGAAACCCGCCAAACTGATGGGGATAGAATCCCAGGGCATGATTCTGGCGGCCTCCAAAGACGGAAAACTGCAGGTTCCGTTTGTTGACATGCCTGCGGGGAGCCATGTTAAATGAAACTCTTTGATACCCATGCCCATGTTTACGACAAAGCCTTTGACAACGACAGGGAAAGCATGCTGGAAGACGTATTCAAACAAGTGGGAACTCTCGTCTGTCCGTCGGAAGATGTGGCATCCAGCCGTCTTGCCTCGGCGCTCTCACAGAAATATCCGCGCATCTATGCGGCAGTAGGCATTCATCCCCAGGAGACGGCCAAAGCCGTGCCGGAAGATTTGGAGATTCTCCGGCAGATGGTGAAAGAGAATCCCAAAATTGTCGCCATAGGAGAAATCGGACTGGACTACTATTACCTGAACAGCCCGAAAGACATACAGAAAGACTGGTTCGGACGGCAGATTGAACTGGCCGGAGAACTGGACCTGCCCATTATTATCCACGACAGAGATGCCCACGGAGACACCGTCAGTATCCTGAAAGAGCATGCGGATAAAAAACTCCGGGGCATTCTCCATTGCTACAGCGGAAGCTATGAAACAGCGGAAACATTGATCCAGATGGGATTTTACATTTCCTTTGCGGGTCCGGTCGTATTTCCCAAAAGCACGGCGCTGAAAGAAGTGGCACGGAGACTGCCGCTGTCGAAAATGCTTGTGGAAACCGACAGCCCCTATCTGACTCCGCCTCCCTTCAGAGGCAGGCGCAATGACCCGTCCAAGGTTTTTTACGTGGCGCAGGAAATTGCACGGTTAAAAGAAATTCCTCTGGAAACAGTCATAGAAACAACAGAACAAAATGCAAAAGACATATACAGGATTTCCTGACAAAAAAGGGGGATCTGTCTGCAGATGCAGACAGATCCCCCTTTCTTTGCCAGATACCCGTCAGTCCCGGGAAAAAAGATCTCTCGTATATACTTTGCCGCGCACATCATCAAGCTCTTTATCCATGCGGTTGGCGACAATCAGATCCGCTTTCTTTTTAAACACGTCCAGATTCCCGCAGGAAGGTATGCCTGAAAAATCTTTTCCCTCCAGAATCGGCTCATAAATCAGCATGGGAATATTCTTTTCCTGAAGGAGTCTGATCACGGACTGGATGGCCGAAGAACGGAAATTATCACTCTGGGACTTCATGGTCAGACGGTAAATACCCACACATTGAGGATGGAGCGCCTCAATCTGCTCTGCCGTGACAGATTTCCTGATTTCATTGGAAGAAACCACAGCAGGGATGAGGGCAGAAGGAATTCCCTTAAAATCCGCCATGAGCTGGCGGGTATCCTTCGGAAGACAATAACCGCCGTATCCGAAAG
>DIDD01000079.1 GCA_002417965.1 Veillonellaceae bacterium UBA5809 | reverse complement strand
GAATATATCCAGGAAGATATCCGAAATCCTGATATAGAAAAATTGTTTCTCAGCCATCATTTTGACGCTGTTTTTCATGAGGCCGCCCAGACTCTGGTTCCCGTGTCCATTGAAAATCCTCCTTTAGATGCAGAAGAAAACATTATGGGTCTCCTGAATGTGTTGGAGGGCTGCAGGAAATCTCATGTGGGCAAGGTGATTTTCTCTTCTTCCGCGGCTGTTTATGGGGATAATAAGGCGCTCCCCCTGTGCGAAGATGAAATTCCGGATCCTACTTCTTTTTACGGATTAACTAAATGGATGACAGAGCGTTATCTGGCTTTATACAGCCGTCTTTTTCATTTCTCCTATACGGTTCTGCGGTATAGTAATGTCTATGGGCCCAGGCAGGGAAGCCATGGAGAAGGCGGTGTCACTTACATTTTTGCCAAGGCACTGGCAGAAAAGCGGCCCATGATAATTTTTGGAGATGGAACCCAGACCCGTGATTTTAGTTCCGTACATGATGTTGTATCTGCCAATCTGGCTGCCCTGACACAGGGAAGCGGAGCTGTTGTCAACATCTGTACACAGGAAGAAACTTCTCTGAATGATCTGACCCGGATGATGAGTGAAATCACCGGTTCGTCGCAGCCTGTCTCCCGGTCAGCCCCCCGGGAAGGCGATATTTACCGTTCCTGTCTGTCCCGGGAGAAAGCATCCGCTGTGCTTCACTGGGCTCCTTCTGTATCTCTGCTGCATGGGCTGCAGGAAACCTGTGAATATTTTCAGAAGACACACTTGTAAGATACAAAAAAGCACCGCTGCCGGGAAATTAACCCCGGCAGCGGTGCTTTTTTTACGTTATGATTTAGCGGAAATTTTGGTTCTCTTCCATAAGGCCCATCCGATCAGGGAAAGCAAAACTCCGGCAATAATAAACATCCACCGGATGTCAATATACATGGTCATAATTCCTGCCATCATAGGACCGAACATGCTTCCGAACTGCTGAAAGGTATTCGCCAGTCCGAAAACCCGCCCCCGGAATGAATTAGGCGTACAGGTCACCATGGCTGCACTGACAGAAGGATTGATGCCGACAATAAAGCAGCCCACAGCAAATTGGAAAATACCGAATCCCATTACAGTCTGGGGAATCCCCTGCCCAATTAAAAGTATGCCGGCTCCTGCAAAGGTAACCGCCATGGCTGTGTCATATCCGTATTTTTGTCCAAAAAGGCCCCAGAAGGGCGTCGTCACTGCGCCGGCGATTCCTCCCAGACTCATAATAAGCCCGGCTGTCATGGCTACCCCGTTCATGGACCCCTGCAGTTCTCCTATGTAAAGCGGCGCTACAGGCTGTATCATAAGGATTGAGCTTTGAAGGACAAAACAGCAGCTCAACAGCATCATCAGCTGTTTATTGGAAACGGCATAGGACAGATCCTGGAAAACAGACTTGCTTTTTTCTTTCTGTTTCTGTGTATTTTCAACTGTATTTTCTTCATGTACAAAAAAGAAAACTACTGCTGCTACGGACATGACAATACTGCCTCCTACAAAAAAAGAAGCTCTCATGCCGAAGTATTCAGATAAAATTCCGCCCATCAGCGGTCCGCAGATCCCCCCCACGGTCAGTGCTGTCTGAAAAAATCCCAGGGTAACTCCCAGTTTGGCCGGTGAAACACTGGAGGATATCATGGCCATGGCGGCCGGCATATAGCCGTTGGCAAATCCCTGGAGCATTCTCATTCCCAGCAATTCCCACTGATTTCTGACCAGTCCGCCCAATAGATATGACAGTCCTATAAAGAAAGCCGCCCGCACCGCCATTTTTTTCTTCCCTTTAGAATCGGCCAGACGCCCCCATATAGGCCCCATGATGCCGCCTATAAGGAAACAGACAGAAAAAACCGCTCCTGACCAGAAATTGACCTGTTTTCCCTCGACGCCGAGATCCATCAGATACAACGGAAGGAAAGGAACCAGCATCGTATATACGGAGGATAAAAAAAACATTCCTGCCGTCAAAATAATAATGTTTCTGGTTTTCATAGAAGCACCGCCATTATATTTTCGCGGGGCTCACTGCTGTCCGCAGCCCGCCCCGCAGTCTTTCTCCGCCTGTCTGTTCATCCAGCAGACAGCATCATCCATCATATTGGTCGTGACAAAATGACCCAGCCCCGGATACGTGATCATCTCTGACTGAGTGTCTGAGGCATGAAGCCGTTCGTAAAAACTCTTCTGTGCTCTTATATCTATAGAAGGATCTGCTTCTCCATTAAGAAGCAGCACAGGCAGGTTCTCCATGGCATCAATATGGGCAGCCGGATCTTCTTTTTCGATTTGATCATACATAGGCCATGAGCGGGAAACCGCCATGCCAAACCGGGCCTGCAGGAATAAATGGGTTAATGTCCAGCTTCCCGACCCGTTCATGGAGATGATTCCTTTGATATGCTGCGGAAAATGGGCTCCCATTCCCAATACGGTAAGACCTCCCATAGAATGGCCCATGACCCAGGGAGAATCCAGTCCTCTCTTCCGGGCTTCTGCAGACAGCAATGGAAATTCTTTTATATTTTGGAAAATAGTCTTCCAAAATATATCATAGGATGCCGGTGCATAGTAATCTGCCGTGCCGCGGATCCCATGATGAACAGCTTCGGGCATCCATACTTCATAGCCCTCCCAGGCAAGAATCATCCCCCGTGTCCTCTGCTGCAGGGCACTGCTGCTCCATCCATGATAGAGAAATACAGGATGAACTCTTTTTTTTCCTGTATGTCCGATTCTATAAACCGGGATGCCTCCTATCACTTCTTTCCGCTCGTATATCTCCTTCATATTTTATTCTCCTGTTTTCTCAGACGGTCTGTCCATTTCCACCGGTTGTGAAGCCAGAACCATTCTTCCGGATAGGTACGGATCCATTTCTCCAGACGGCTGTTAATAAGGCTGGTCATTTTCAGCACAGCTTCTTTTTTGGGCAGTTCGGAATCTGTCCAAAAAGGCGGCTCCAATGTGATATGATAATGCCCGTTTCCCGTATGATGGATAAAAAGCATCAGAATCGGCACTTCACACAGACGGGAAAAATGGGCCGGACCGGTAGGTGTCAATGTGGGTTCTCCAAAAAGATCCGCCGGAATCCCTGCATTTCCCGGATCCTGATCACAGAGAAGGCCAATGAAATATCCTTGTTTCAGACGGCGGTACATATCCCGAATACCTGTCTTGTACTCCACAGTCTCTCCGGGGATGGACCTGTATTCACGGATAAAACGGTCAAATTCTTCATTTTTCTGTTTCATTCCAACTGCCAGAAGAGGATATCCAAAAAGGGCAAGAGCTGCTCCTTCCAGTTCCCAGTTCCCGCAGTGGTTGGCTGCCAGGATGCATCCTTTTCCCTCTTTTTTCAATGCATCAAGATATTCAGAGCCTTCTATTGTGACTATATCCCGTATATTACGGCTGTCCAGCAGCGGAAAGCGGAACATATCCACAGCCATGGGCCCGAAACGGAGGGATGATTCCCGTGCAATTCTCCGCGCCTCTCTTTTGTTTTTCGTGATTCCCGCGCGGAGGATATTTTTTTCTGCCAGCTGTTTTCGTTTCGGCGGAACCAGAGCCCAGAATATAAGTCCCAGAATTCGGCCCATCCTTTCAGCTCCCTGCGGGGAAAGACGGCAGCTGAAACGGCTCAGGCTCTTTAAAAATGCATAGGTTCCCTTCATTTCAATTCTCCTTCCATAAGAAAAAAAAGATGCACCGGCATCTTTTTTCTTTCGGCCTATGTCCCGTTTATTCAGACGGCGGATGCTTTACCGGGAAATCACCGATTTGTTTCTCCAGCTTCCGTATTTTTTTCAGGAGTTCGGGAAGACGTCCCATAAGGACTTCCATACGTCCCCATTCTCCTCTTGGCCGCGCAGGGTAGCCTACATAGACACCGGGTTCTTTAATATTTCCTACCACACCACTTTTGCCCCCAAGCACAACATGGTCTGCAATGGATATATGACCATTTACACCCGTCTGCCCTGCCAGAATGCATTGATTTCCGATTTTTGTACTTCCTGCCACTCCGGTCTGGGCAATCAGAAAGCAGTCTTCTCCCACTTCTACATTGTGTCCCAGATGGACGAGGTTATCAATTTTGGTTCCTCTCCTTACAAGGGTGCTGTCCATCGTTCCATTGTCTACGGCACTTCCTGCTCCAATTTCCACATCATCCTCCAGTACAACATTCCCAATCTGCTCAATATGGGTATGACGTCCTTTTTCATCAGTGGAAAACCCAAATCCCTGCCCTCCTATAACTGCATGGGAGCGGAGAACTACACGGCTGCCCAGAATGCAATGGTCATGAATAACCGCTCCCGGATAAATTTCGCTGTCTTCTCCGATGCGGACGCCTCTGCCGATGTAGGTGTGGGGATAGATTACTGTGCGGTCACCAATTACGGCATCATCTTCCACCACTGCATAGGCCATCACTGACACATCCTGCCCCATTTTTACATTTTTTCCAATCACGGCAGTAGCATGCACTCCTGCGGAAATTTTTACAGGGGGATGGAAAAGGCTGACAATTTGCCCAAAAGCCCTTCGCGCATCAGGTACAACAATCAATGTGCCCTGCCCGCGCGAAAGGTCCTCTTCCGCCAAAACAGCGCCGGCCTGAATCTGGTCCAAATGTTCTGCATAAATACCTGTGGCAAAGGTAATATCTTCTGAAGAAGCTTTTTCTGCACTTTTTACGTCAACAATCACTGTGTCAGGTGATCCGATAATTTTCCCGCCGACCAGATCCGCCAGTTCACGAACTGTTTTCTTCATGATCCCCTCACTGTGCCTTCGATGAAGCAGTCTGTGACTGGGATGCTGAAGAATTAATTCTGGACAGCACTTCATCTGTAATATCTACAGCGCCGAAGGGAACGCTTCCCTTGTGCATAACAATGCCGATCTGTTTTTCCTTGGCAATAGCGCCTGCCTGGGATTCAATCAGTGACTGCACCTGCTTTTGCTTGCTCTGCATAAAGATCTGACGTTCCTGCTGGGCTGCCGCCGCTTTTTTCTGGTAGTCTTCCTGGGACAGGGAACTTTGTTCTTTTGCCAGACGGTCAGAAATTTCCTGGTTCTTTGTTCCAATCTCTTTTTCAATAGACTGAATCCGGGGTGATTCTGCCTCCAGTCTCTGATAATCCACAACGGCTACTTTGTCTTCGCTCCCGCAGCCGGAAAAAAAGGCTGCTGAAGCCAAGAGTCCTGCACAGACCAATTTTTTCCACATCGCCTGTTTCATATATACCTCCCAATTATTGCATATGCATGATCTCGCTGACAATATCTCCTGTTACATCTACAGCATGCAGATTCACGCGGTAGGAGGAGAAAATCATCGTCAGATTTTTTTGCTGCGCCACAACGGCAGCTTTTTCCCTGATATCTTTCATAATGGATTCTTTCACATCGTCCATTTCTTTCTGTTTTGCCTTCAGTTTATTCTGCCAGTCTTCATTCCATATTTCCGGAGACGGAAGCTGTGCAGAATCCTGTGCTGCCTGGGCTGCCGCCTGCTGCTGCGCCGTCCTCCTGGCCGAAAGTTCTTCTGAAAGGCTCTGGGCATAGCTGCTGAGTTCCTGCTGGGCTGCCTGTTTTCTGGATGCAAGGTCTTTTGCATCTGCTTCCGAAAGACTGTTTTCTGAAGAGGAGGCCATGCTGACGGCCGGCGTCTTCTGGTTAAGCAGTTCAGCCAGCTCTTTTTGCGCTTTTTCTTTTTCTTCTCCCGATGCATCCAGAATTAAAATTTTCATCTGGAGATTGGCTATACGGGTTCCTTCATCCTGGGAAATAGCAGCTGTTTCAGGCACTGATGAAGTGTGACTGTATTTTTTCATAACTTCATCATAATGAGCTTTCAGGCCTGCATTCAGCTCATCTTCCTTCTGCTGCATTCTGGACTGATATTCCGTATTCAGTGCTTCATCAATAGCAGGATCCGAAGCAGCCCGGCGGACTGCCTGCTCCTGCTGGGAAGAAACTTGTATTAAGCGGTTTTGCTCATTTTTGTATTCTGACCTCATCGAATCATATTCTGTTTCCAGTTTATAATATTCGCTGTAACGGGGATGTGCTTTGATCAGAGTTTCCATGTCAACTATGCCGTATTGTTCTTCCGCCTGGGCCGGAGTTTCTTCCTTTTGCCCGCATCCCCCGAGAAATATGGCTGATGCTGTCAGGAAGACCGCCGCTGCCGCCGAAAGAGCCGATCTTCTGTAATTCATAGATCAGCCCGTTTACTTCTGTGCGGACGAAGCGGCGCCGCTGGCTGCACTCACTGATTTATCCAATGTAGTGGATACATCCTTTGTGATATCTGTGCCCCCGTAAATCACGGCATTTTTATCAACAACAAGAGATAATCCTTTTTTAGAAGCCACATCCTTAACCGCGCCGTCTACTTTATTCTGTATGTCTTTTTCAATAGCCTGACGTTTTTGGTTGAACTGTTCCTGCATGGTAGAGAACAGTTTTTCTTTATCAGCTTCACTCATATTTTTGGACTGTTCATCAAAGTCTTTCTGCATCGCATCGGCTGTTTCCATCATTTTCTGCTGATACTGTGAAGAAAGCGCTGTGTTGCTTGAAACTACCTGCTGCTGATCTACTACCCCGATGTTGGAAGCAGGTGCTGCATTGGCGACATCCCCCATTGACATCAGTGCATATCCCGCAATGGACACCACAAATACACCAGCTACAGCAAGAGAAATGATCTTTACATTTTTCTTGTTTCCTAATTGGGTCATCATAATCAAACCACTCCTTTTTATAAATTGGCAATCAGCCTCAGCCATTTGCCGTCATCTGTATAGACATATTCCAGTGTCAGGTAATTATGAACTTTGTAAGACAGACCAAATTCATTGCATTCTTCCCGAAAATCACGGTCGTACCGAAGGTGCCACCGGTCTCCCAAATCCTGCCCTGCAAATACATGATTGCTGTCTTTTGAGAAGTCATATTTATATCCTATGACTGTGGAAGCTCCGAAACGGTGAGCCCATCCGGCATATATATTCCATTCCACCGGCCCTGGATAAAATCTCATTTCACCGAATAAAAGTTCCCGTTTTCCTACATACCGTCCCAGCATGGCTTCTGCCGTCATATTTCTATTGCCTTCCCGCCCTGTGTCCACCCATGCCTGCGTTTGAATCAGCCACCGGTCGGTAAGAGCATCCACTTTCAGTTTGGTTTCTTCTCCTGACTGAAGCTCTGTTTCTACCGTAATGTCATAGCGCCGAATGAATGAGTCATCCATCAGAATTCCCTTCATATCCTGGGCAATCTGCAGGCTGTGCCGCTGGACAAAACGGAGAGGAAGGCCTTCAAGTCCGTGCATGGCATCTTCTGTACGGCTGACAGCATGGTACAAAAGCATGCGCGGAATGGTTGTTTTTCTGAATTCTACAGTTCCGCTTCTGACGATGTCTCCTGTGGGGATCAGATAGATGTGAACTTTTGTATCCGTTCCGGGAACCACCTCGATATTTGCCTGAAATTCAGGAAGACTCTGTTCCAGAAGACTGCGGCCTGCTGATTGGGAAACACTTTCCGCCCACCCTACGGAATCTACGGGAAGTCCTATCAGAAGATCACTCATAGCCGGCCCGATGCCGGACAGATCTGTCTGGAGAAGACGGACGGCTTCTTCTGAAAGGTTTCCGTAATCAATTGTCGTTTCCACGGTCTGTATGGTATCGCCTACCGGCTGAAGCACAACACGGATGCGGGTATCTGTGCCATAGTCAATCTGCATGTCGGAAACAACAAAGCCAACCACAACGCGGTTTACTATATCAGCCAGCACTTTATTATAATCCGCTGCATTCAGCTGAAAAAGCTGCGCCTGTTTCCCGACCAGAACACGGTCTCCTATGGCTGAAATACTTGCTTCAATCCTTTTTGCAACTGTAGGAGGAATCTGTCCTTCAGAAGAAGAAAGGGACACATCCACCCTCTCCACTTCTCCTGACGCCTGCACAGGCACAGAAGAACCGCCTGCCGACAATATAATTATACTCCCTAATACGGAAAGAAGTAACTTCCGGGAACAACAACTTTTCATAGGCCATCCTTCCTGCCGGAGAGAAATCAGAACTGGGTGCCGAAGCTGAAATGGAACTTGTTCTCATCTCCATGCCCGAAATCAAGGCGGATCGGTCCGATCGGCGTCTGGAGACGGATTCCCACACCCACCGAAGCATGGATTGAATTATCGTCCATATACCAGGGAATCCTGCTCTTGTCCACATTCCACGCATTGCCCATATCAGTAAAAACTACCCCCTCTACCTTTTTGACAATGGGGAACCGGTATTCCAATGTGGCTTCATACATATTTCTGCCCTTAAACTGGTCATCCTCATAGCCGCGGAGCGTATCTGCTCCGCCGAGGCTGAAGAGCTGCGTATAGGGGGCGTCTCCCGACATATATCCGCCCATCAGGCGCAGAGCCAGCACATGGCCGTTTCCAAGCTTTTTGTAGAAACGGCCTTCCGCCGTCAGTTTATAGAAGTCATAATCGCCGCCCAGTCCTTGGCCAGCCACCTGTCCGGACAGAGACAGCCGGTGGCCCTTGGTGGCATTGAAATAATTATCGCGGGAATCAAAGACATGGGTAAAGGTCGTGCTGTTGGTACGTCCGAAGTTATTCATAATCGCGTCATACCATTGACGCTGCACATTGGTAACTGTAACTCCATTTTTTGTTACGGTAGCAGAAGGATCTGTCCAATCTCCCGGCTGGTCTGTCATGGGACTTCCCGCCGAAAAGCCGTCGTAGTCATCATAGGATTCCCGGACACTTTCCCAGGTCAGGTAATTGGTCTGGTATTCTCCCGTGACACGGCCCAGTGTCAGGTTGTAGCCCTTGCGCCTTTTGTCATAGCTCGCAATGGTGTGGCCCTTGGCATTATAGTCATCGTAGCTGTAGCGGCGGTCAAAGAAGGATACCCCCAGAGAATCTCCGTTGGAGTCAATCCATGGCCGGGTGTAGGAAATCTGGTAATTCTTGCCATGGGAGGATCCGCCGAATTCCCAATGGAAGTTAATTTTGTCGCCGGTTCCCCGGAGATTGTTTTCCCCAAATTCCAGAAGTCCCACCAGCCCGTCGGATTCTGAATAGCCGGCTCCTACAGTAACAACACCGGTTTTCTGCTCAACCACATCCACTTCAATAATGACATCATGATCTTTCTGCCCGGGCAGAAGCCGCATGTTGACATCTTCAAAATATCCCAGATTATAAATACGCTCCATACTCCGGCTGGCCAAAAATTTATTAAAAGGCTGTCCCTTTTTGACCTTCATTTCGCGGGTAATCACATAATCCTTCGTTTTTTTATTGCCCACTACTGTAATATTTTCAATAGTTCCCTCTGCAATGGCAATATGAAGTGTTCCGTCATCTCCCATTTTTACATCAGGTACTGACACGAGGATATATCCCTGCTTCATATAGAGATTTTCAATTTCCTGTATTTTCTGATTCACAAGAACTGTATTCAGCACGCTGTTCGGAGAAATGTTCATAAGAGATCTGAGATAATCACTCTTAAAGACTGTATTTCCTGTAAATTCCACCTGACGGACGACCGGGTTGGATACCAGCCGGTATGTGATCTTAACGCCTTCGGGAACTGCCGAGAATGCCGGTGAAACCTGGGAGAATACTCCGGTGCCGCCGATGGCTCCCACATCGGTACGGATACCGTCAAGGGAAACCGTATCTCCCACTTTTGTATTTAAAAGAGGAAGAAGCTGTGCTTTCACTTCTTCCGGAACGCCGGAAAAATCAATCTCTGTAACGGTTTTCCCGCTTTGCGCACGGATCTGGTCCTCATCATTAGGTGATAAGTAAAGAATAGCTTTGTCTTCATTGGATGAACCTGTATCAGTTGAAACGGATGTATTTTCCGCAGCTAAAACAGCAGACTCATCTGCCCCGACAGGAACTGCTTTCCCCCCGGATGTATTTATCTGAACCCCTGCATTCAGAGGTGTTAATGTATTCCGGGAACTTCCTACGGTCTGTATCCCGCTGGCATTATTGTCCAGTGCCGCCGGCGCAGATACGCCATCGGACGCCCCATATACCTGGAATCCGGCGCTGGCCGCCATCACCAAAGATATGAGAATCACTTTCCTGTTCGGTTTGTTGCTCATAAAATCCTCCCTCAATTTATTGAATCAAGACCGGCCGCGCAGCGCACGCCCTGCATCTCCTACAACGCTTTGAATTTCCTGCTGTGACATCACAGGAACCGCCGTCTCCTCATTCCGGCTATCCTGGTACCGGGGCGCCTGTGTCTCTGCTGTATAAACAGGCTTCTGTTCCTCAGCCGCTGCCCCGGTATCAGCAGGAGACCGGACGGCGGATATCTTTTCCGACACAGCCGGTGAAGCCTGCGGAACGGAAGCCTGAAGCGTTCCCGGCTGCGCCGCAGAGGCAGGAGCCGTCGGTGAAGACGGCCCCGCCGTATGCACAGACTCAGGCATATAAACCGGCGGAATCTGCGCGGCAGGAGAAACTTCATGCCAAACGGAGGAAATCCCCACAAAGAGACATACCGCAGCGGCAGCCGCCAGCCATTTGAAAAAGTGCTGATGCTGAATAAAGAAACTGCTCCGCGTTTCCTTCAGTCTCTGCATTTCTGCCTGCGCCATGATCAAGTTTAATTCTCCCGATACTTCCTCGTGACGGTCAAAGGAATGCTCTGCTTTTTCCAGCCAGCGGCGCGCCGACTGGAGCCGTTTTACGATATCTCCTGACATAAAGTTTCTCCTTTCTTATAATAATATAATCGGAATTTGACGGAAAAATCAGAACATCTGTAATCTTAAAAAATCGTCTTTTTTCTCCCTTATTCCCACGCTAAGTCATCCATGCTGTCTGTTTCAGCTATTTTCTTTCATGCATGATCCGTGAAAGCATGCCCCGCAGACGGCGGATCCCCTGTTTTTCCAGACGGTGCACATAAGCTGTGCTGATAGAAAGTTCATCGGCTGTTTCAGAAGCTGTTTTTTCATTCAGGTAAACATGGCAAAGCACATTTTTTTCTCTTTCCGGAAGGCGGTCCATGGCATGACTCACCGTATGGCTCAGCATGCGCCGGTCTGCTACGGAGAAGGCATCTTCTTCTGCTGATTCCAGCATTTGAAACCATCCGCCCTCCTCCTGATCATCTATGGGAATCTCTTTTTGATTGATACGGAGGAAATCATTCATTCTTCCCCTGATACGGTGGATGGCATAAAGGGAAAAGGCAACTCCCTGGGCAGGATCGTATTTTTCAGCGGCTTCCATAAGGCCTACGGTCCCCTCCTGAATGAGATCCAGTACCAGCGATTCCTGAATAGGGTATTTGACAGCCTCTCTGACTACGAGAAGCTGATACTGCTCAATCAGTTTCTGCCGGGCCGATACTTTCCCCTCCATTTTATAAGCCTGCCAGAGTGCAGCCTCTTCTTTCCGGGAAAGTTTTTGAATTTTCGAAAGAGATTTCATGTATTCATCCAGCATGGGGTTCTCCTAAAAGGTAAATTTCCAGTCTGCTCCAATGTAACTATCATGTTCACTATTATACCACGCCGATATCCCTATGCGGCTGTTTAAATCATAACGAAATCCTATACTTTTTTGGCTGTTGTTGACACCTGTTGTCGCTGTAATCATAAAATCCCGAAATAGATATTTTCCGATTTTGATATAATAAAAATTCTGGTTGTCTGTACTGTCAGCCGCCTGGTAGGTATCCGTGAGGCCGGATGTCATGCTCACCATATCCAGGCCAAAAGTATTCTGGAGCACATTTTCCAAACTCCCCGAAAAAGCAAGCTGAAGACCGGCATTGAAAAGAGCCCCCTGTACATTGTCGTTTCCGCTTCCGCTGGGATCTTGTTTTAATGTCAGTAGAAGCATAATCTGCTGGTCTGTAAGCTGCGGATCGCTCCGCAGTTCGAATGACAGCCCATCCGGCGGTCCGTCCAGTTCCATACCAATATTATAATGCCCCACTCTGGCAGAAGCCAGGACATGAAGTATAGGAAGGAAGGATCCGTCTATGCCTCCCCATACGGCTTCCGCACGTTCGACATCAAACTCATTGTACAGATATTTGATCTGTCCCTGAACCGCTTCCACTTTCCCTGACATATCCGGTGATTCTGTAGATCCGCCTGCATGTATATTTCCCTTAATAACCATGTCATAAAGAAATTTATTGTAAAGCCGTACAGAATCACCTACATTGACATTGATATCCAGCAGAAGAGGCATGCCGCTCCCTCCAACTGTCATGCTGTAGGGCACATCGACCACCGCCTGATGGACATTGACAGTACCGCTGATTTTGGGCAGAGAATTCTGATCCTGAAGAGCCAGATCTACATCCAGGGCCCCTTTGTATAAAGAGGCATTTAATGAGGGCATATGCATGTGCAGTTCTCCGTTGTATGCCGTGAGTGCGGATGTTTTCCATTGTGTATTTCCTTTGGCTGAAACGGTCCCTCCTCCTAAATTCCCCTGGGCGGCAAATTCCATATGATCACCCTGGAATACAGCCGATGCCTGAAAATCTGAGAGCGGTCCCGTGAGTCCGGTGAATGTCATGGTCCCCTGTTCCACTCCTACGGTTCCATTGATCTGGGGATCATTCCATGCTCCCGTAATCTGCAGGCTGCCTTTCATCGGACCGCTGGCCGATGTGACCGGCGCATAAAAGAGCGCCACCGTATCGAGATCGGCGTTATCCAAATTCAGCTTTAAGTTCAGGGGCGCTGCACCAGGAGTATTTTGGCGTGTCACCATATTAACAGGCATGGTTCCGTAAAGACTGGCTTTATAAATTCCTTTCGACAGCAGTGCCTGGCTGACAGAAACTGTACGGTTCTTCACGTTGGCCATCACATAGAGACTGTCAAAAACGAAATCTCCATAGGAAGGGTTCTCCACACTGACTGAGATATCTGCTTCCGGTGACTGAACGGTCCCCCGGATACTGACCGCTGATGTAAGTTGGCCTCCAATCCGCAGCCCCTTTTGTCCTGTGACTTCAGGGATCCATGACATATCCAGATTCTGTGTGCCCGCATCCATATTAACAGCACCGTCTTTATCAATGGTGCCTCTGGCTGCCATTAAGCCTTCGCCCACAGGAATCCGCAGTTCTTTCAGTGACAGGTTCCCGCCCCTGTAGGTAAGATTCAGTGTCCCCTCTCCCATTAATGTCTGCCCTAACGCGCCCTTTTCAATACGGACCTGAAGGGCTAAATCAGGATTTCCCACCGTTCCGCTGATATCCATGGTTCCGCTCATTTCTCCGGTAATCTGCTGCAGCGGGACAGAAAAGAAGCGGAGGGCGCTGGGAATATTCCAATGTTCAAAGGTCAGTGTCCCATTCAATGACTGGTCGGCGATACGGATTCCGCCATTCCATTTAAATTCCCCATTCCCTTGAAGGAAAGATGCATTTTCAATATAAGCATTCCCGTCTGCATAATGGATTTCTCCGGATAGTTCTCTGAAACGGGACTGGTTATAGGTAATGGCGCGGCTTACAAAACGTCCGTTAAAAGAAGGATTGGAAAGACTTCCTGAAACATGTCCCCGCATAGTGGCTGTTCCTTCCACAGGACTTTTGGAAAGAATACGCCCGATATTCATATCCACCAGATCTGCATCCAGATCCAGGGATTCTTCGGAAGCCGTTCCTGATACATGAACGGTTCCCTCATGAAAGTAGACCAGGCTGTTGTCAATAATCAGTTTTCTGCCGTCCAGCCGGTACCGGGCAGCCGCATTTTGAAAGAGCTGCCCTCCCGCAGACCCGTCCCAGGCATGGAGTTCTCCTGAAACCTTTGGTGCTGTCAAAGTTCCGGAAACCGTCATAGAGTTGGAAATCCAGCCTGTCAGGGGCAGATCAGCGCCCGCCATGGCCGCAAGGTCTTCTATGCGCATCGTTTCTGTATCAGCCGTCAGACGGAGTTCATGCCCGCCGGAAAGGCCAATGCTCCCTGATATACGGTGGAAACCCTGCCCTTTTTTCCAAAGAAGCGGTTCAAGGTAAAGGGTATTCCCGTCTGAGCGGAAATTGACGGACACCGTGTCAAAAGGCATAGTACCGATAAATCCGTCAGTTCCGTCAGCTCTTCCTTGAATAACAGGATGCTCCGCCGTTCCCTGTACGGAAACTTTAAAGGATATAATCCCCTTCATGGGCAGTCCCGATATTTCCGAAAATGATTCCAGGGGAATCTGCCCGGCCTGCGCCTCTCCGTCCAGAATTCCCGCACGGTAGGAACCGCGCAGAGAAAAGGCCCCGCTCCCCACAGTACCGTTCAGGTAAGGAACTGTCCACATATCACCGCTTCCTTCAGCTTCTCCTGAAAGCGTATCAATCGGTATGCCCCGCAGGAGGGCATGGTCTGCATAAAAGCTTGTATGCCATCCGTTTTGGTTATTTCCGTCTATCCGGGCCCGCAGATATCCGGCAGAGAGTCCTTCCGCTGAAAGTCCGGATCCTTCTATGGTTCCCTGTGCCCGGGAGAGAGTAACTCCTGCTGTCCCGGCAGATCCGGCAGCCCGTATATGTCCGCTGACTGCCCCTGAAGCCGCTGCAGGCAGGGGCAGTGCATCCAGCAATATATGATGTGCTGAAATATCTGCTTCCCATGTTCCGTCAGTGCTGTTCCACCGTCCGTATCCCGACGCTGAGCCGTCTGCCGTCTCTATATCAGCCCGGCTGACTGTCAAAAGGCCGGATTTCCACAGGAAGTCTGCGGCTGCACTCTGAACCGGAACCTGCCCCACTGATCCGTCAGCCATGGTCAGGCTGCCTGTAATCTGCGGATCCGCAGCAGGACCGGACACCTGTATTTTTCCTGATATGCGCCCCGCAGTTTCTGCCTGCGGAATCAACTGTTCCAGGCGTATTTCATGAAGCACGAATGTCCCGTTAACTGACGGAACACCGCTCCATGAGAAAGAAAAATCTCCCGTTACGGGCTGTCCATTTATGGAAGTCTTCAGCTGACTAATTTCTGCATACCCGCTGTATACATTAAAATAGGCCGATGTATCCTCTGCTTTATAGCTTTCGTAGCGGCCTTCCATATTTTCTGCTTTGCCTGTTACGTGATAGGACATGCTGCCCGACTGGTTCCATATTTGGGCCCGGAGATGACGGATCTCTCCGCCGGATATCTCAAAATTCCTGTCTTCCCGGAGCTGGGAAATAAATTCCTCCAGATTATCTGCCTGAAGGCGGTCTGCATCAACGGTGCCATAAAAATTGGCTTCGCTGCGGTATGTTCCTTCAATCTGGAAGGGAGCATCAAAAAATTGACCTGTCAGACTGGTCTTGATGGAATCATCCCGGCTCCACTTGAACTGTCCGTCCAGATTTGAAAATTGATAGGTATATCCGGCATGTGTCTGTACGCTTGCGTCTCCTCCGCTGACAGTAACTGTACCCCGGAATGTAATCGGCTCCTTCTCGGTATTCTTTTTCAAAATAGAATAAATGTTCCACTCTGAAGAACTCTTCTGTATAAAATAAAGAGAAGGACTGCGCACTTCCACAGAGGTAATGGCTGCTGCCGGATTTTGTCCCGACAGCAGTGCCTGGATAAGTGCCCAGAGAGACCACCGTGCTGTAATTTGGGGTGACTTAAAAACATCTCCGCCTCCACTGTCTTTCAGCTCGGCCTGCATCAGCTGAAAGTCAAGAGAAGAAGTCAGTTTCAGAGACTGCCATGTCAATGTACCGTTGATGTTATTGTCCGCTGCCTGCTGAAGTGCAGGCTCCGCTATATGGAGAATTGCCGGTCTGACGGCCCACCAGGACGCCGCCAGGAAAAGCATGACCAATAAAGCAGCACCCTTCCAGTACCTAGTCAATCTGTTCCCCTATCTGTGTTTTACTCAGGACCGTATGACTGCAGGTACCCCCATGGCTTTTTCGAGGGTTGCCAGTCCGATATTATAATCATACAGCGCTGTAATATAATTTGTCTGCGCTGTATTTAAGTTCAGTTGTGCATCCAGTACATCCAGGTTTGTTCCTACTCCGGCCTTATAACGTACGACTGCAATCTGGTAGGCTTCCTGGGCTTCCGCCACAGAGGTCTGTGTAGTGCTGACTTTTTCCCGGGCTGAAATAATATTCAGATAGTCTTCCCGTACTTCCAGCTGGATGCTTTCCCGAGTCTGCAGCGCTGTTTCATCAGCAATGGCTACCGCATCTCTGGCCTCTTTAACTTTAGCATTGGTGGCGCCTCCGTCAAACAGAGCCCAGCTCACACTTCCGGTAACGCTCCAGTCTTCATTTTTAAATCCGGGGAAATCAGTATCTTTCCAATTATATCCTCCGGTAACAGCCACCGTCGGCAGATTTCCTGCCCGTGCCACTCTCAGCTGCTGTCTGGCTATCTGTGAATTGTATTCAGCCTGTTTTAATTCCCACCGGTTCTGCATGGACAGTGCCAGCGCCTGTTCCATAGTCAGGTCAAAGGCCGGCTGAGGGAAATCTTTGTCTGCAGGCACCAGGTGTGTGGACATGGGAATTCTCATTACATTATTCAGGTTGGCTTCTGCCAATTCCCGTGAATTTACGGCTGCGATATAACTCTGCCGCGCATTAGCCAGAGAAACTCTGGAGGAAAGCACATCCAGTCTAGTTACAATACCGGCCTGATACTGCTGTTCCACATTTGTCAGATGTTCTGACAGATTATTAACCGATTCCTGGTCAACTCCCTGCAGTCTGATCGCTTCCAGCAGCTGGTAATAGCCCTGTGTCGCCGATAATTTAATTTCTGCTTCCGTTAAATATACATCTTCCTGGGCAGAAGCCGCCGAGTAACGGGCAGCCTGTATGTTGCCCTCTGCCTTGCCTCCTGTATAAAGCGGCCAGGTAACGCTTAGTCCGTTGCCGTATGCATGATCATTGCTGACCGTTACAGGAACCACGGTTCCCCCGCTGCTGACATAGGATGTCGTCCGTTCTGTTTTGTATTTCTGGGCGTCAAAACTGTAGGAAAGGCTCGGATTCTTTGATGCCGCCGCTTCACTTACCGCATTCTGCGCCTTCTGCAGCGTCAATTCGGAAATACGGATGCCCCTGTTATTCTGTACAGCCGTCACAACGGCTCTGCGGAGGTCAATGTCCATCTGTCCGGCCGTTTCTGCTTTTTGGGATGCAATAGAGGCCGGAAGATCTTTTTGTGTCATGACCCCGTTAAAATTTACCTGTTTTTCTGTCTGTGAAACCTTTTCAGTTTTTAGTGCTTTATCAGCCTGTACCTGGGAAGCAGCCATAACAGGTCCTGCAGCTGCAGCTGTCATGACCGAAACTGCCAGGATGCTGCATATCTTCCGTTTATTCATTCGATTCCATCCCTTCTCATTAATATGTATATCCTATACCTATATATTCACCGCCGCCGGTCCGGCTGTGGGGCAGTATAGTCTGCGCCACAGCATATAGATCAGAATTAATGCGGTAGTTTCCGCGGATACGGAATGTCAGCCGGTCCGGATCATAAATATCTGTCCCGAATTTCCACAATCCTGAAGTATAATCAGCGCCGATCCCAAATTTATTTCTCATAATTCCTGTACGGAAATCCCAATCCCCCTGATTTTGCCCAAATTGGGCATCTCCTACAGTGTGATTGCCCACTGATTCAGCACCGAAAAGTCCATATCTGCGGTCTCCCATACGGAGAAAAAGATTAGGTGAAAATTTTCCCTTAGTCGTATTATATAACAATTCAGCCTGCCCTGACAGTCCCTGGCCTTCCATAATCCCGTTAATCCGTCTCGAAACAGTCTGGGCTTCGGCTGACATAACCTTCGCATTTTCTGAAGCTGTCACCATATTATCCATAACAGTCCTTACATCTGCTGTGACTTTCCCATCCCCGTTCATCTGCTGCATAAATGCATTCATCTGAGCCGCCGCTGCATCTATATGACCGGCAGCCTCCATGCCCCGCGATGTAAGAACCGTCAGGTTCCTTGTTACTTCATTAACATTTTGTATGGTGCTTTTAATGGATTCCTGACTGGCTTTATCAGTCACTACTGTGTTGACGCCGTCTACCATTTTCTGGGCTGAATCAACCAGCCGGTCAACTTTCTGCATGGTCTGTTCCATTCCTCCCTCAGAGGTTCCATATATAGTCATTCCCCCTGACAGGTATCCTGATCTTGGATTCCCTTCTGAAACGCGTATGTAATGATCGCCGATAACACCGCTGGACTGCACATTAAAACGGGCATCTGAAGGAATTTTTTCTCCGTCATAAAAGCGGATGATAATTTGTGCTTTTCCTTCTGTAACGCCTACTTGATCAACCCGGCCCACATCGACTCCTGCATACCGTACAGAATTGCCCGGTGTGATTCCTTCTGCCTCCGGAAAATAACCGGTAACCTGGAAACCTGATTTCCCAAAAAGAACAATCTGCGACAGATGAATGACCACAATGGCAAATGCAATCAGACCGATGAGGGAAAAGAGTCCCACCTTAGCCTCTGTTGTCCATTTCATTCTCCGGCTCCCTTCTTTCTCCGGCGGGTTCTTCTGCCAGACCATGAATAAATTGCTGCACCTTAAGATCAGAAGATCTATATAGCTCCTCCGGAGTACCTACTTCCCGGAATGATCCTTCATAGAGAAATGCCATGCGGTCTCCAATGGTTCTGGCTGATTTCATATCATGAGTCACAACAATGCTTGTGGCATGCATGGCTTCCTGTGTATGGCGTATCAATGCGCTGATGGATGTCGACATGATGGGATCCAGTCCCGCTGTTGGCTCGTCATACAGAATGATCTCTGGGTTCAATGCAATGGCCCTGGCCAGTCCTACTCTTTTTTTCATCCCACCCGATAAACTGCTGGGCATGAGGTCCTCGGTTCCTTCCAGACCTACCAGACTCAGTTTTTCTTTAACAACAGATCGTATTTCATTCTCTGTCATCTCTGTATGCTGCCGGAGTCCAAAGGCTACATTATCGCCAATGGTCATAGAATCAAAAAGCGCTGAATATTGAAATACCATCCCCATACTGCTCCGCTGCCTGTTTAATTCTTCTTCATTCATCAGCGCTATGTCATGTCCTTCTACCAGCACCTGTCCGGAATCCGGTCTCATGAGACCCATGACCAGGCGGAGAATGGTTGATTTCCCTGATCCGGAAGCCCCCAATACGACCATCGTTTCTCCTTTGTTGACGGAAAGATTGACATCATGAAGGATCTTCCTTGTCCCAAAGGATTTGTAAATATGACAAAGTTCAATCATGCTCAATGACCTCAAAATAAAATAGCGGAAAGAAAATAGTTGCATGCAAAGATCATGATAATGGAATAAACTACAGACTGTGTAGTGGCACGCCCTACCCCTTCAGCTCCGGTGTCACAGGTCATGCCCCGGTCACACCCCACAAGCGCAACAATCATCCCAAACACGATGGTCTTGATCATACCGATATACAGATCTTTTCCATCACAGTACATTTCAATGGAATGAATAAATGTATAGGAAGAAACATCGTGGGTCAGAGAAGATACAATCATGCCGCCGCCCACTCCGATTAAGACACCGAACACATTCAGAAACGGAAGCATCGAAAGACAGGCCATGAAACGGGGAACCACGAGATAAGCTACCGGGTTGACAGCCATGCACCGAAGCGCATCAATCTGTTCTGTAACACGCATGGTGCCGATTTCCGCTGTTATGGCAGCCCCGACCCGGCCCGCCATAACCACACCGCATAAAACAGGTCCCAGTTCCCGCCCCATAGCAATAAAAACAATGGCGCCAATAGAAAACTGGGCCCCGTATCTTGTCAATTCTCCCGCAATCTGAACTGATAAAACCATGCCGGTAAACAAAAGAGTCAGTGCCACAATGGGAAATGAAAGAACTCCCAGACTGTAGCACTG
>DIDD01000057.1:5265-9564 GCA_002417965.1 Veillonellaceae bacterium UBA5809 | reverse complement strand
TGAAAATTTTCAGAGAAAAAGGCTTTTTTTATTGGATTTTCTGTACGTTGTCCGGCCAGTGAATCTGGTATTTATTCCAAGGTCACCCCATGAATCTTTTCTGCCGGTCTTTTCAGCGCATTTATACTGCGGATGCCGGGTGGGAATTTTAGACAGCTTCACACGGAGGAAGTGATTTTTCTTCACGGCTGTAATGTTCTGCATCTGGACAAAAAACGCACGATTTCATTTCTGCCGCATAGTTTTTATGGAAGGGAAAAAACAATTCTTCCCTTCTATCAATGACTTTACTGCATATGCAATACATCATTTCCCATTTTCGCATGAATGATAAAACTCCTCTCTCTTCCCCGGTGAAACGTTTTTTTCCACCCGGTCATCCGGAAGGAACTATCCTTTTCTCTCTCCTCCCCGGGTGACTTTTCCCGTCTCTCCCAGGGGACAGGTGGTCATTCGACACAGTCTGTATTTTCTTCTATTCTGCATACAGGCCTAATATGACGAGAGCGCTCTCTGAAAAGAGAGTCCCATGGAAAACAGCAGTCAATACACTGATGAAAAATTAGTGAAGTTATTTTGCGCCGGCCATACCTCTGCCGGAGAAGAACTGATACGCCGTTATGAACCTTTGGTTGACCGTCTTTGTTCCCCTGCCTTTGTACGCACATTTTCTGAAGATCTGAAGCAGTCCCTATGGGTCCGTTTTTTGGAAGGAGTTCATGCTTATGATGAACAAAAGGGCATCCGGTTTTCCGGATATATGAAATCACTCCTCACCTATGAACGGTGGAACCGGTTTAAATCCCTGTCCCGGAAATGGGATCATGAATCAGATTACCCGGAATGCAGCGATATTCTTTCCTATTCGGAAGATCCTGCTGCTTTGACCGAGTCCGCTCTTTTAAAGTCGGTCAGGGAACTGCCCCTGCCCCGTCTTCAGAAGGATATTCTCCTTCTTCTTGCCCGGGGATACCGCACATCCGCCGAAATCGCCCGCTGCCTCCGTATCTCGCCTCAGTCTGTCCATACAGCCCGCCGCCGTCTCCGGCAGAACTGCCTGCGTCTCAAAGAATCAGGAATCTTTTTTTAAGAGGCTGATATTTTCTCTCTGCCTGGAATCTATACAGGTGTAAGGACATCCTTACAGGAAGGAGGAAATGCCATGACAAAGGAACTGCAGCTGGTTTTTGCAGCCGAAGGAAACGGAGAGCTGACTCTCTCCCTGTCCGACCCGAAGGAAGGACTCACTCTGGCAGAAGCACAGTCTGCGGCGGCGAAGATCATTCCCGTCCTGCAGACTGCCAAAGGTGCCTCTGTGACAGCGCTCAAAAAAGCGCAGATTGTCACAACCACCGAAGAAGCCCTGGCCTGATGTGACTGACGGCCCTGTTGAAAAAAACGGAAGGAGGTGAAATTATGGCAGTATCAAAAGTGTGTTCTTCCAGCAAGCTGGTCATCCGCATACAGACAGGAGAAATGAACGGAAATAACCCCGTCATTAAGGAACTGTCTTTCAGCCGCATCAAATCAGATGCGAAAGATGAAGAGCTCTACGCCGCCGGGGATGCCCTGGCAGGCCTTCAGAGTCATCCTGTGGATGGCGTACGCCGTGTGGATACTTATTCCATGACTTCGGAAGAATAAATCCGAAGTACGGCCGCTCCGGGCCGGCGTATCCGGCAGAAAGGAGATGACTATGACAGGAATCACGGAAAAAACGAATGACCGGCAGGATTATTTTCTGTCCGCCTGGGAAATTCTGTCCCCTTATCTGATCCAGATGATCGATGAGTGGATACGGAAATGGATTTCCCGCCGGTAATATTTCTTAAAACACGGAATCCCTGATAAAATCAGTGGATTCCGTGTTTTAATATTTTTGTTGCGTTTTTGTTCTATTTTTATTTTATAAAGCATCAAAAAATAGGTTGAATATATCCTATTTTTGCGTATAATATAAGTAGCCCATAGGCAAGGAGGAAGCTAAAATGAACATAAATACCCAAAATATGATATCCATAACCGATGCCAATAGAAATTTTTCTCAGGCTGCTAAAATGGTTGATGAAAAAGGTTCTGTGATTATTATGAAAAACAACAAACCACGTTATGTTCTGCTTTGTTTTGATGCTCTGCAGTCTCAAGAAGCATCAGATACAGAAGAAGTCATGGCTATTTCAAGACGGCTTATCAAAAAAAATATGAAAGCTTATGAGACCCTGGCAAAATGAGAAAATTGACACGTCAACAGGTCATTCTCCTGCATTCAGAATTAATAAAAAGAACGGGCGGTACCAATGGAATCAGAGATGAAAGTCTCTTGGATTCCGCTTTAAATGCCCCATTTCAAGGGCATGCAGATACAGACTATTTTCCATCACTGCAAGAAAAAGCTGCACGTCTTGGAATAGGCCTAGTAAGAAATCATGCTTTCGTAGATGGCAATAAACGTCTTGGCGCTCATATTATGTTACTATTTCTCTCACTCAATCATATTGAATTAGAATATACACAAGATGAATTATCCAGTATATTTCTTAAAGTGGCATCTGGGGGATTTTCATGTAAAGATTTGTTTCACTGGATTTTATTCCATCAGAAAGGAAACTCTTATATTCAGGAAAATACGGCTGCCTTTATGGTGCATGAAAAAGATCTCAAGATCAAATATCGATGACACATACAACATCGTTTCACGCTTATTTTATGTCCGCCTGGGAAATCCCCGCTGCATAAAATCCGCAGACAGCTTCAAAAGGCGTCTGCGGATTTTGCTTTTTCCATGCTGCATCAGTTTGATTGATCCTGTAAAATAAAGAAAAGTTCTCCATGTAACTGCCTGTGAATGAATATTTTCAGCAGAGTGCCATAAAATGAATGTGAATGAAAAACCCCATCAGACTCTGCCTAAAAAGAAAACTGACGGCAGGACTCTAAATCTTTCCTTACAGCCAGACTCCATGGATGAAAAAGTGCCGTCAGAATAAATAGCTCTGCTGTCCCGGACTTGACTCCGGAAAAATCTCAAAGCTTATCTATGTCTGGCAAAGGGAGAAAAATAATAGATGTTTGGTTAATTAAATGAATTTATACTATCACAAACACAAAAAATGAAATAGGCCTGATGAACTCTTCTTTTCTAAAGCCATGAGAATCCGCTGCAATACTGGGATTTTATGGCTTTTTTCTTTTGATTCATGTATAAAAAGAATACCATATTTGTGTTTTTATTACATATAATTATGATAAAATAATCGATATATTTTAAAACATAATCATATATTGACATTTCCATTGTAATAAATTATTATAAAATCAATGATTTATTTTATTTATTTGTTGCAAAGGAGTGAGAATATGCTTTTTTGGAAAAGTCCCGATGCCCTTGTACCGGAAAGAATCGGAAAGTACAATTATACTGTTATTTATGACCAGGACGGTATACACCGTCTTACGTACTGTATGCCTACTGTACTCAAAGATCTGGCCAGCGCCCGCGGAATGTCTCTGCCCCTGCTGCGCCGCACTTCCGGCAGAAAACTGGCCCAGCCCCTTTATATGGGAAATGACCTGATCCTGGTTCCCCTGAAGATGCAGACAGGAAAACCTTCCTTCGGTTACGTCAATCTCCGTTCCCTCCGCCAGCTCGGGGCACACCGTTCATCCTGTTCCGTCTATATCAAAGGCGGCTGGGAAATACCCGTACTCTGGTCTCTTTCCATCACAGCATCCCATCTCCAGCAGGCAACACCGTCGAATGATTTTTTTATTCCCGTTTCCTGCTGTTCTTTATGTGAGAAGACCTGTTCTTCCAATGATCCCCCCGCCAAATGAAAAAGAATCTCTGATGCGTCAGAAGATTCTTTTTTTCTGTCATTATCAATCATTTCAATAGGGGCTGATCTCTGGTAAAATCATAAATTTCTGATATAATAGAAACACTTCTATATTCTATGAATATCTTTTTGAAAAATGGTTCTCTATGAAATACTGCAGTCTTCCATTTTTGAGTGAATGTCTGGATCCGGATTCATTCAGAATTGGAAGATTCTCTTTTCTATGGCAGAAATTTTTTCATGTGCCTTTCGCAGAAAGGGATGACAGACTGTGTGGAAAGCATTGATTTTGTTATATGGGATCTGGGGACTGAACTGGATTATTATGAAAGAGGCTGTCCATTATTTCCCGCCCGTAACTTTTGTCGCTTATCGTTTTGCCCTGGGGGCTGTGATTCTTCTCGCCGTAACAATATGGCTGAAGCTTCCCGTTCCTCCCCGGAAGTACTGGGGATGGATCATT
>DIDD01000057.1:1243-5105 GCA_002417965.1 Veillonellaceae bacterium UBA5809 | reverse complement strand
ATGAAGCTGCAGGCCCGGGCCATCATCCGGTCCGGAAAAAAGGAAGAATGCAGTCTGATCCAGTACACAACCTGGCAGATGACCGCCGGCGCTCTGTCTCTGCTGCTGTATATGGGATTCACCGGATCAGGCGCCGTCATATGGACACCTGTTTCCATCGCCTATCTTCTGTACAACGGTGTGCTGGCTTCGGCTTTTGCTTTCTTTCTGTGGAATTATATTCTGTCCCATATGGAAGCAGGAAAGGCTTCCGTTACCATTCTGGCCGTCCCTATCGTAGGGGTCATCAGCGGTGTCCTGATTCTGGGAGAACCCATGCACCTCACTACGGCTCTGGGCATGGCGCTGATTCTGTCGGGCATTTACTATATCGTCCGGCAAAAGTAATTCATGGCTCTGACTGATACGGCTTTCGATCAGATATAGCCTCCCATCAATAAAAGTGGGAACTTCTGTATGAATAAGTCATACGGAAGCTCCCACTTTTATATTCATTCTTTTATTCAGCATCCTTGCGGTGCGGACAGTTCCCATGATGGTGATGGTGCTCTCCCCCGCCGTGACATCCGCAGCCGTGACCCTCTCCGTGTCCTTCATGATGATGACAGCAGTGATGTCCCTCTCCATCTCCATGATTCCGTCCGTGCCAGTCATGAAACAGCTTTTCCAGCAGTCCCGCCAGTGTTTTCTGTTCTTCTTCCGACAGGGAAGCAAACAACTCCTGGGCTGCCTCTTCTTTATGCTGGGCATGTTCTTCAGCCACCGCCGCTCCCAGATCGGTAATCTCCACATTCACATTTCTCTTGGCATGGTCGGGCTTCGTACGGGTAATCAGCCCCTTGTCCTCCAGCTTGCTCAGAAGTTCACTGAGTGATGAAGCCCGGATATCCAGTATCTCCAGCAGCTCCTGCTGCGGTATGGATTCCTTTTCTGACAGCAGTGACAGAATCCGGTGCTGGCTCGGATGGGATGCCGTGCAGTGATGATGTCCCCGTCCCAGCATGTGGGCGCAGTGCAGAAAAAGCGGATATAAGGTATCCGATGCAAAGTCCTTTATTTCTTCTCTTTCATGATTTTCCATAGTTAATTCCTCCATTGACATGGTAATATTATTAGGTACCTAACATATGTATCATAGCACCCTATTCTCTCACATGTCAACTATATTTTTAGGTACCTAAAAATATATAGTATCTGGTTATAAATGGATATCTTCTCAACCGTCTTGGGGGAATGCAAGGCAAAGATTGCTGTATCTCATAAGAGAATTCATTCCCTGGCTGATGAAACTCCAGGAGACTGACCACTCTTTGGGTATGTTTACAGGATACGCTAATTGAAAGAACCTGATAAATTCATAATTTTGGCTGGAATATTGTTTTTCAAACCGCTTAGCCAATTTGTTTTTTTCTTCATCTGGAACATTAGCACAGTTATGAAGCACATGCTCAAGGTTACATGACATATAACAAATCTGATAAGAACAACCCCAAATTAAATGAGTAGACAGCAGTTTACTGATAATCATCTGTTTTTGATGATTTCGATCTCTTATTTTATCTGGCCTGCAGGTCAAAATTCCATTTTCCCGATAACAGGGATGCATTTGCGATAAATCTTCCTGTACTTTGGTATCTGGTACCGCAAAGCCATCCGTATCCATGATATGAATAATTTGGTAAAAATCTTCCTTTCTAAGCTTATATTGCTGTGCATAATTTTTAATGATATTTCCCACAGTTTTTACTGCATTTTGCTGTGTTACGCCCCTGCGGCTGGTTATATCGCCATTTGTTATACGCATATTCAACCTCAAATGATCTTGGTAAAGGGCTTCAAGAGGAAGCGCTAAAGACTGCTCATCTGTACTCCCTTCCACCAGGAAAAGGATAATTTTTTTTCGATTAGCCATCTTCTTCTGCCTCCTCCAACGCAAAAGCCAATGCATTTCGGCTTGTTTCCTGATACAGGGTTTCTTTTTCACCTCCTAATTGGATGTCACGATAATAGACATCTCTAAGATTATTACTTCGCTTAATCCTCTTGATCTGAATATATCGGTTTTTCGGATTGGTTGTTGTAAAGATAATAAATTGCTGATTCAATAATTCCATGGGTCTCATATTGTGGGATGTGAATAAAAGCTGCCCCTTTCCATAATCCTGAAATACCCTGAGGATTTCTCCCAAAAGATATTCAAAAATACCGGTATCCAGTTCATCTACGGCAACAGTCATGGATGGATCTGAAAAAGCTCCAATAAATATAGGAAGAATACAAATGATTTTCTTAATGCCTTCCGATTCATATCGAATAGGAATTTTTTGATCCCCCCTCAGAGAAATTAATTCTCCCCGGACCATTTTCTCTCCCTTTTTATTCAGTTCCCGTCCCAATTCCTTAAATTTTATATTTACATCAGGAATCATGGCATTCAATACTCTATTGATTTTAGGTATCATCTTCTGCACGGTTTGAAATAATATTTCCGGTATCAAAACGCCGCCCTGACTCTGCGCATTGACAGGAACTAAGATATCTCCCCAATGTCTCTTAGAATGAATAGTCATGGGAAGGCCAATACTAAGATTAATAATTCCGTCTTCCTGATTCCCAAAAACATGCAGTTTTCTATGACCGTATTCTATTAACCCTTCTATGATATCCTTGAAAATCTCTCCTTCTTCCATTACAGAGTAAGTGGCCCGCAAAAATTTCATCAATTCAGCGGAAAACAAAAATGATTTGCCTTGAACCCTGGAAATTCCTTCTTCCACAGTCAAATCAATTTGACTGTTCTCATTGCTTTTTTCTACACTTTTTTGAAGGGCACGGGGACGTAAAGAAACTAATTTCTCATTTTTATCGTATCCGATCAAAAGTTTCCTTCTCTTATTTCCTATTTTACAGTACAATTTTTCATCAGTAATCCGAAATGGATGATGGAGACCTTCTTCAAGAGAATTCTGGCGTACACGCTGAATGGAAAAATGATAT
Source organism: Veillonellaceae bacterium UBA5809 (assembly GCA_002417965.1). Lineage (GTDB taxonomy): Bacteria > Bacillota > Negativicutes > Veillonellales > Dialisteraceae > UBA5809. Next base: position 2,108 of record DIDD01000057.1, on the reverse strand, counting down.
TCCGCCCTATATCGTTTCTGTTCCTTCTCCATCGAGAAAGAAAACTGGAAGTCTGACTTTTCTTTTCCCTTTTGAATAAATTCATCCATATAAGAAGGAAGAGGCATTCCCTCCAGGCAGTACTTTAATATACGGACCGCATGAATTAATGCTGTCTTACCGGATCCGTTCTGCCCGTAAATCCCCATCATATCCGAGGAAAGAAATGGCGATTTCTCCGTATATGAAGAGGAACAAATTCCCCCCCATCCAACATTCATAAAATTTTCAAGAGTTAAACAGGCTATCCGGACATTCACATTAATCATCTCCCATGATAAGAAACGCAGCACATAGATTGTTTATCACAATATTACCATAATTATAGATATAATGGAATAAAAAATTCTATTTTCGACTTATAATGTGTATTTTATGGAATAATACAGATTATCTGTCATAAGTGTTCATATTGATCATTCCATTTTATCCTGAAATATGCTGATTGAAAAGTATGAAATGTGCTGAATGAAATTGACGAAAGATGCTGAATCAAGCAGGAAGTGCCTCCCATTTGGGATGCTGTAAGGTTTGCCTCAGATCAATCTCCCGAGCCCGGACAGTTTATTCTTACCGGTTCTGCCACACCTGCCCACAAAGGAATTCTTCACAGCGGTACCGGACGGATCGGAAAATTCCGTATGCGGACTATGTCTCTCTATGAATCAGATGATTCCTCCGGTCAGATTTCTTTATCTGATTTGTTTTCCAACACACTTTCCCCCATGATGACTGGAGAGGCGGCTTTAACTCACCTCATTAACCTGACCGTACGCGGCGGATGGCCGGGCAGTTTAAATATTCAGGCTCCAGTCTCGACAGATTT
>DIDD01000057.1:0-909 GCA_002417965.1 Veillonellaceae bacterium UBA5809 | reverse complement strand
CCATGCTCTTCCATGACCTGCATACTTTCGGATTTTTATTTGAGTCTCTATGCGAGCGGGATCTGAGAATTTACGCCGAAGCCAACGACGGACATCTGTTTCACTACCGGGATGATCAGAATAGGGAAATTGATGCCGTCGTAGAAATGGCAGACGGACAATGGGACGCTTTTGAAATTAAACTGGGTATGAACCAGATTGATCAGGCCGCTGCCAATCTGTTATCCATAAAAAAAAGCCATGAAGGAACATGCCCCCGCACTATTATGTGTCATCTGCGGCATGTCCAACATGGCTTATACCAGAAAAGACGGCGTTCTGGTTGTACCTATTACAGCATTGAGAGAATAGGAAATAATTCAGATATTTTATATTATTAGATCTCACAAAAATAAAATCATCAGCACCACCGCTGCCACGATCATGGAGACACAGCCGAGAAATGATGAATGCATGTCTGTTTCCCCGTCCTGCCCTGTTGTCAGCGGATGACCGCACTGGGGACAATTGTCCCAATGCTTCCTCATGCGGTGTCCGCAGTACGGACAGACCGTCATAGGATGCCCTGGATTTCCGGATGAGCCCAGTTTCTCCGTATCATACAGCCCTGTCCCCGGAATCCCTGCTGTCACATGAGTTCCTCTGGTTCCTACTGTAATTTTGGCTCCCCTGGGGCCAAAACTGATACTGCTGCTCTTTTTCCCTACATTCAGCCGTATACCCGGTGCAATTTTAAAACTTTTATGAAACCTCCAGCCCATCAGAAAACATACCCCTCCCTGTGTAACTCCCCTCTATGAAAACAAGTTATATCCAGTATATAGCAGAATGAAGTATTTTTCTTGTCTTTATCTGATATTTATACCCGCCTATATGAATTTTCTATATAATACTAATTTAGTAGATATT
>DIDD01000037.1:18977-19495 GCA_002417965.1 Veillonellaceae bacterium UBA5809 | reverse complement strand
GCAGGGTATATTTCATGATTCGGGTTATTTCAGTCCGGCAGTTACCGGGCCAGCGTTTTATCAAAGGCATCCCGGACATGGGCTTTGATTTCTTCATAGGACTGCCCGGGCTGGGCTTCGTAGAGCTTCTCCTGTCCGAGAAAGAACGACGGAGCATAGTAGTAGTCAAAATTTTTGCAGTCCGCAGCATTTTTGTTTTCTTCAATCCAATGGATGGATATATCTTTGTAGTCTGGCTTTTCTTCTGTCAGTTCCTGAATGGCCATACGCGCATGCCGGCAGTACGGACATCCGTCCAGATAAATAGCAGTGATTGTTTTCATTGTATTGTCCTCCTCGCTGAAAAGTCCGCAGGGACTCTGTTTTTTTATGGATGAAAGCCGGTTCAGCCCTGCTTTCTCTTTCATTGTAGCAATATTCAACAGGTTTTTCTATGAATTTTTCATAAAGGTCTGTTTTAGGTGAATATAGGATGGAAATCAGTGGGAAATCTGATATAATGGGGGGTAAATAGGCGC
>DIDD01000037.1:3515-18914 GCA_002417965.1 Veillonellaceae bacterium UBA5809 | reverse complement strand
TCACTCTCGATGATCAATAGGAATATTACAAAATATGAAGAAGCAGTACAGCAGTATAATTATTTACGTTTGAACCAGACACTGCTGATTGCCATGTTTTTCTTATTCTGTGCCATGGCCATGGGTCTGTTCAGTACTTCGATGAGGATGTCAATTCCAGGTTATATGAGTGCGTTTGCGGTTTTTTTTCTCATACAGAAAATTTTCTCCAGAGAATCCATGCGGAAATATGTTCTGGCGGGCTGGTATCTGCTCTCAGTTTCCGGATTCGGACTGGCTCTTTATCTGAGTCTGTTCCGGTTTCCCGGACGTCCGGCGGCGACTATGCTGACGGTGCTCTGTATTATTCCTCTTTTATTTATAGACAGACCCTGCCGGTTTATTCCTGCCTTTTTAGGATTGTATCTGCTGAATACTTATTTCTCGTTTGTTGTTAAGGGGGCTGAATTTGGCTATATCGACATGATCAACGGATTTGTCAGCGGAGGACTGGGATTTATGATAGGGACTGCTCTGATCATTATGCGGCTGAAGTCTTTTGAGGTGGAGGATCAGCTTATCCGGGAAAAAACAACGGATGTGCTGACCGGCGTATGGAACCGGAGGAAGCTGTTTGAGGCGATTGACCGGATCAAGGAGGGGAAGGAAACCCGCCCTTCAGGGGTATTCATGGTGGATGTGGATCATTTTAAGGATTTTAATGATACATATGGACATGCGGCGGGTGATGAGTGCCTCCATGAAATGGGGAAATTATTTTTGAGTCTTCAGCAGCAGGACAGAGTGATTTTTTACCGGTACGGAGGAGAAGAGTTTATTGTTTTCCTGTATGACTGTTCTGATAAAGATATCAGGGAAACAGCTGAGAATATCCGGAAGAGTGCTGCGGAAATGCAGGTCTGCGGCAGGCGTGTGACGGTCAGCATCGGCACGGTATACTGTGATGATCTGTCAGTAGCTGATTATGAGGTGTGGATCAGCCGGGCTGATAAGGCAGCTTATGCGGCCAAGAAAAACAGCCGCAATATCGTGGTATCATGGAATGAAAGGCAGCAGATGCGGCATTGAGCGTCAGTCTTTTGCGGCGGGTTTGTCTCCGGACAGGAAGAGCGGTCCGGACGTTTATACGGGGAGGAAGGTTATGGAACCGCAGTTTCAGCAGGTCTTTGATGCGGTAAAGAAGGATCCGCAGAATGTTTTTTATACGGAAAGGCACATCGATCCGCTGTATTATGCGTCTCCGGATGCGGTGCTGCTTATTATCGGGCAGGCGCCGGGACAGAAGGCGCAGGACAGCCGTGTTGTATGGAATGATGTGAGCGGAGACCGTCTCCGTGACTGGCTGGGGGTCGACCGGGATGAATTTTATCATTCAGGGAAGATTGCCGTTATGCCCATGGATTTTTATTTCCCGGGAAAGGGCCGGTCAGGAGATCTGCCGCCGCGGAAGGGCTTTGCCGAAAAATGGCATCCGGAGCTGCTGCGGCTCATGCCTCATGTGGGGCTGACGGTTTTAATCGGCGCCTATGCGAATCGAAGATATCTGGGCTTGAAGGCATCGGATAAGATTACGGATACAGTCAGAAATTTCCAGCGGTATCTTCCGGCATATTTTCCGCTGGTTCATCCTTCTCCGCGCAATCAGATATGGATGGCCCGTCATCCCTGGTATGCGGAGGAGGTGCTTCCTGTGCTGAAGCAGCAGGTGAGGCGGGTATTGTCACAGGGGATCCGCAGCGCCGGAGGGCAGAAGGGGGGCAGGCCATGAAGGGACGTCTGTTTTTAACGTCTTATTTTGCTGAGACGGCGCCTTTGTTTGAAAAGTTTGTGAATCCATGGATCAGAGACCGGAAGGTTCTTTTTATTCCCACGGCGGGGAATACGGAGGAATACCGGGGATATATAGAGGAAGGCATGCAGTGTTTCCGGGCTATGGGGTATGAGGTTCATGTGATGGATGCGGCGGAGACTGATGAAGCGGAGGCTGTGCGGAGAATTTCCGGTACAGGGTTTCTTTATGTGTCCGGGGGCAATACATTTTATCTCATGCAGGAGCTCAGACGGAAGCATCTGACAGAGCTGATCCGGTCCCGTACGGAGGAAGGCATGGTTTATGCGGGGGAATCGGCGGGAGCTGTGATTGCCGCTCCGGATATCGGATATAATCAGATCATGGACGACAGCCGCGCCGCACCGGAGCTGATGTCATACCGCGGTCTGGGCCTTGTTCCTTTTTCCGTTCTTCCCCACTATGGGGAGTTCCCTTTTGCAGAGACATCGGCGCAGACTTTTGAGAAGTATCATTCCGTTCTGAATTTGGTGCCTCTGACCAATGCAGAGTCTGTGATTGCCGACGGGCCGGCATGGTGCGTCAGGGGTCTGGGGGATATTGTGATTCCTGATAAGAAAAAGGAAGAATCGTAGAGAGATTCCAGGGGATAAACCGAGATATAAAGAGCAATGTTTCGATTTACTGCATTATTTTTTACAATATGCAGAAAATTGTATACTTGTATACATTACGGCGAAAGATTGACATTATAACGAATATACATTATGATCATAGTAAATATCATGATCAGCAATTGGCAATGATGCCTGAAATTCCTGCAGTTCTGCAGGGTTCAGGCATTTTTTATTGTCTGATTTAATTGGGGGGACAGGCCAATGATTACCATGAATCTTGTGAATAAATCGTTTGGTCATAATCATGTGCTGAAAGATGTCACCATGGAAGTGAAATCCGGAGAGAAACTGGTTGTGATCGGACCGAGCGGGTCAGGAAAGAGTACGATGATCCGGTGTATCAATATGCTGGAGAGGCCGGACAGCGGAACGGTTGTCGTGGACGGCAAGGAGCTGACCCAGCCCAAGGCACCGTTAAAAGCGGTGCGGCAGGAAGTGGCTATGGTGTTTCAGCAGTTTAATCTGTATCCGCATATGACGGTGCTTCAGAATCTCACGATTGCACCGGTGCTGGTGCAGAATGTGAAGAAGGAGGAGGCCGCGGAGAGCGCCATGAAGTTCCTGGAACGGGTAGGGCTCCGTGAGAAGGCGGATGCGTATCCGTCACAGCTTTCGGGAGGGCAGCAGCAGCGTGTGGCCATTGCCAGGGCGCTGAATATGCATCCGAAGATCATGTTGTTTGATGAACCGACCTCGGCACTGGATCCGGAAATGATCCAGGAGGTGCTGGATGTTATGGTGGAGCTGGCTCATACGGGAATTACGATGGTCTGTGTGACGCATGAGATGGGTTTTGCCAAACAGGTGGCGGACCGTGTGCTGTTTATGGCAGACGGGGAAATTTTGGAGGAAGGCACGCCGGAGCATTTCTTTGTAAACCCGCAGAATGAACGGGCCCGGCAGTTTCTCAGCAAGATTATTCATTAACTGGATCCGTTTTTTCAGGAAGAGAGGGATTTGTCATGAAATTATTCGGTAAAAAAATGATGGCTGCCGCAGGAATTGTCCTGCTGGCGGCATTTACGGCCGCGGCAGCGGGATGCGGCGGTTCTTCCGATCAGAAGGCGGCTTCTTCTGCTGTATCGGCGGACAGTGCTGTTCAGAAAATCAAGGATAACGGTGTGCTCCGTGTAGGCGTCAAAGTGGATGTGCCCCTTTTCGGTTATAAGAATCCCCAGACCGGGCAGATTGAGGGATTTGAGATCGATCTGGCCAAGGCTGTGGCAAAGAAAATTTTCGGTGATGAGAATAAGATACAGATGGTGCCTGTTACGGCCAAAACGAGAGGTCCCCTTCTGGATAACGGAGAGGTGGATATGATTGCTGCAACGTTTACGATCAATGAGCAGCGGAAGCAGCAGTACAGTTTCACGAATCCTTATTATACGGATCCGGTGGGGCTGCTGGTGAAAAAGTCTGATAATATTCATTCTTTGAAGGATCTGGCCGGCAAAACGATTGCTGTTCCCCAGGGGGCAACCACCCGCAAGGCGGTAGAGGATGCCGCAAAGAAGGAAGGCATTACGGTCTCTTTTGCAGAATTCCCGACTTATTCGGAGTGCAAGGCGGCTCTTATGTCAGGACGGGCGGCGGCTTATGCCATGGATCAGTCGAATCTGCACGGGTATGTCGATGCGGAGACGGAGATTCTGCCTGACAGTTTTGCACCCCAGGAATACGGCATTGCCATGAAGAAGGATAATGCAGGGTTCCGTGATTATGTCAATCAGGTGCTGACTGATATGAAAAACTCCGGCGAGATGGACCAGCTCCTGAAGAAATGGACTCTGAATAAGTAATGGCAGAAGTTTTTGCAGATTATAAGTGGGCGGCGCTGTTTGATGACAGGGGGATTTTTCTTGAGGGTCTTGTGACTACACTGGAGGTGGCGGTCTTTGCCCTCATTCTGGCCCTCGTTCTGGGAGTAATTTTCGGGATTGCCGGAGTTTTTCCCAAGACATGGGTGCGTATTATAAACCGCATTTATGTGGAATTTTTCCAGAACACGCCGCTGGTTATTCAGGCTATTTTTCTATATCATGCACTGCCCCATCTCCATATTATGATTCCCGTAACAGCGATCGGGATTCTGGGTGTGGGTATTTATTCAGGGGCTTATATGTCAGAGGTATTCCGTTCGGGGATTAACGCAGTGCCCCGGGGTCAGCTGGAATCAGGGCTGTCCCAGGGGTTCGGCTACTGGCAGGCCATGTGGCATATTGTCCTGCCCCAGGCCAGAAGAACCATTCTTCCGGCACTGGGCAATCAGGCGATTGCGATTGTGAAGAATACATCGGTCCTGGCCATGATTGCCGGCGGGGATCTGATGTATGTGTCAGATTCCTGGTCAGGCATGAATATGTATTACGGGCCGGCGTATCTGACGACAGGGATTATTTACTGGGTCATTTGTTTCACTATGACGAAGTATGTAAAGCGCCTTGAGCAGAAGGGAGCGGTGGGATAAATGATTTCGGATGTTTTCCAATCTTATAATATCCTTTTCCTTCTGGAGGGGCTGAAAATTACACTGGAAATCGGTGTCGGATCTATTATATGCAGTGTGATTTTCGGAACAGTTCTGGGTGTTTCGTGCCATCTGAAGATTCCGGTTCTGGGACAGATTTCCACAATTTATATTGATATTATACGGAATCTTCCCTGTCTGCTTCTGGTATTGGTGGTCCGGTTTCTGACTCCGCTTCCGCCTGTATGGTCAGGGATTGCGGCCATGTCAATTTTCACGGCGGCCACCATGGCCGAGGTGGTGCGCGGAGGGCTGAATGCCATCCCGAAAGGGCAGTATGAGGCGGCGCATTCGCAGGGAATGAATCATTACCAGATTATGCGGTATATTGTGCTTCCGCAGGCGTACCGGAATATTATTCCCCCCATGATGTCCGAGTTCACAACGATCATCAAGGATTCATCCTTCGTGTGGGCTGTAGGGACGGAGGAACTGACGGGGAAGGGAATGATTCTGATCGGCAAGTACAGTGAAACAGGACAGTTGTTTGCGATTTTCGGGACCGTGGCGCTGATTTATTTTATTCTGAATTATTCACTGTCGCTCCTGGCCCGCTGGGAGTACAGACGTCTCCGTGTATGACGGGATACCGGAAGGACAGAAAAGCATGCAGGATCCGCGGACGCAGACGGATACTGCATGCTTTTTTTGTATCCAATGATATAAATTTAGACAGATCCGGTTTTGTTATAGAAATGATTCGATATATGATATATAATAAATATAGATATAGTGAGGAAATCATAGATAAAAGGAGATAAATAATGCATGAATACCATTTACTGGAAATATTGTCCATAGGATTTGCTTTTGCCCTTATTTTCGGATATTTCGCCAAGCGTATCGGATTGTCCCCTATTGTAGGATATCTGGCGGCAGGATTTTTGATCGGTCCCCAGTCGCCGGGGTTTGTGGCGGATCCGGATCTGGCCCATAATCTGTCGGAGGCAGGCGTTATTCTGCTCATGTTCGGAGTGGGGCTTCATTTCAATACGGATGATTTGATGAAGGTGAAGGGGGTTGCTGTCCCGGGCGCGGTGGTACAGTCGGTGTCAGCGGCCGCCTGCGGAATCGCAGCCGCTTATTTTTTCGGTTATACTTTCGGAGAGGGGCTGCTGCTGGGACTCGGGCTGGCTGTGGCCAGTACGGTTGTTCTGCTCCGTGTGCTTTCCGATAATCATGTCCTGAATACGCTTCACGGCACAGTGGCTGTAGGGTGGCTGGTGGTGGAGGATATTTTCACGGTGCTGGTGCTGGTTCTTCTTCCGGCCGTGGCGGGGCCGATTACTTCGGGAGCCGGGATTTCATTTGGCCCTCTCTTATGGGCGCTGGCGATGGCTGCGGGCAAGCTGGCGGTTCTGTGGGTACTGGTTCTGGTGGTGGGCGGCAAGGTGGTGCCCGGCATTTTGAAGAAAATTGTCCAGACCCGGTCGCAGGAGTTGTTTGTTTTAACAATTCTGGTGATTGCTTTTATTACGGCAGTAGGGGCGGCGTATATTTTTGATGCGTCTTTTGCCCTCGGGGCGTTCCTCGGCGGCATGGTCGTGGGAAAGAGCAATGTCAGTCATCAGGCAGGGGTCGAGCTGATTCCTCTGCGGGATGCTTTCGCGGTTTTGTTTTTCCTGTCAGTGGGCATGCTTTTTGACCCGCAGTTTATTATGGAAGAGCCCTGGATCATTCTGGCGTCTCTGGCCATTGTGCTTTTGGTGAAGCCGTTTACGACGGTTCTGGTGGTCTCAGGCCTGGGATATTCTGTGACTACGGCGCTGACTGTTGCATCGGGGCTGGCCCAGGTGGGCGAATTTTCTTTCATTCTGGCACAGACAGGGCTGTCCCTGAATCTGATCAATCAGAATATTTACAGCATTCTGGTGGCGTGCGCCCTGGTTTCCATAGCGCTTAATCCATTTTTAGTGGCGGCTGTGCCCGGTACGGAGAAATGGCTGAAAACGAAGCCCCGCCTATGGGATCTGCTGAATATGCAGGTCGAGAAGCATTCACAGGAGTTGTTTAAAAGTTATGAGAATCAGTGCGCCGGAGATTCCGAAGCTTCGTATGAGGGCATTATCGTCGGTTTCGGCCCTTCCGGACGGAATGCGGCAGAGGTGCTGGAGAAACAGGGGATTATTCCGGTGGTTGTCGATATGAATATTGATACGGTGGCAGATCTGAACCGGCAGGGGAAAAGAGCGGTGTTCGGACATGCGGGCCGGCAGGATATTCTGGAGGCAGCGGGTATTCACAGGGCTTCTTATATGGTGATTACGATTCCGGAGACGTCTGAGGCGGCTGAGATTGCCCTGACGGCCAAGACGGTCCGTCCTGAGATCAGAATATTTGCCAGGGCCAGGTTTTTCAGTGATCAGGCGCTTCTGGAAAAAGCAGGGGCTGATTATATTGTGCTGGAGGAGGAGGCACTGGCGGAGGAGCTGGCTGAAACCATGGAGGAAGTGCTGTCAGGAGAAAAGCCGGGCAGAGAACCGGCGGTGCAGACTCTGTAAGTCTGTATTTGACAGTTTCGTTTCATACTGATTTCAGTATGCCTGTTTTTACAGTATTTTGCTATAATAGAGGCAATGAATTCTGTATAGTTTATTCTGATTATACAAGGAGAGTGATTCATATGAAGATAGGGATTATCGGAGCTTCCGGCATGGCCGGACAGGCGGTTTATAAGGAAGCCCTGAAAAGGGGCCACCAGCCAGTAGGAATTGTGCGGAATGAAGGGCAGGCGCTCAGTCTTTTGGGATCGGAAGCCAGTCTTATGATCAAAGATGCTTTTTTGCTGACGAAGGAAGAGCTGGAGTCTTTTGATGTGGTTGTGAATGCTTTTGCCGCAGCGCCGGCCAGGGCCTATCTCCATGTGGATCTGGCGGCACGGCTGACAGCCCTGCTGCGGGAAACAGAAAAGCCCCGTCTTTTCTTTATTCTCGGCGCAGGAAGTCTTCTGGATCAGGAGGAGCATCCTTTTGTGGAAACGCTGAAAAAAACACCCGGTGCGGAAGACTGGATTTCGATTCCTGTCAATCAGTTCAAGGAGCTGCAGTTCCTGCAGAATGTAGATGATGTCAACTGGGTCGGTGTTTCTCCGTCGGCCGAATTTATACCGGGAGAAGCCCGCCGGCCGGTGTTAGGGCAGAATCATCTTCTGACCGCTTCTGACGGCAAGTCTCATGTTACAAGCGGCACGATGGCTGCGGCGATTTTGGATGAAATTGAAAAACCGTCCCATAAACGGGAGCGGTTTACTGTCTCTGACTGAAGCAGGGAGATCATAAAAAGCCCGGATTTTCTGACTGCAGGATCCGGGCTTCTTTATGGGGAGGCTTTTTTATTTCCAGGGCTGATCCGGAAAGATGTTTTTGTCAGCGGGACTGCTGTTTTCCGGAAGTACAGGCGATTCGAGGGCCCGCTGATAGAAGGTCATATCCAGCCAGCGTCCGAATTTATAGCCGGCCCGCTGAATGATGCCGGATCTTTTGAATCCCAGGCCTTCATGGAGACGGATGCTGGCCGTGTTGCAGGAGTCAATGGCGGCCACCATGGTGGCGAAGCCCTGGCTTTCCGCGTGGATAATCAGGCGCTGCAGAAGGGTGCGGGCAATGCCGCGTCCGCGGAAGTTCCTGTTCACGTAGATGGAGTTTTCCACGGTATAGTGATAGGCCGGTTTGGACCGGAATGAACTGTAGGTGGAGAAGCCGGCCACCTGATTGTCTTCTTCCCAGACAAAAACAGGGTATCCCTGTTTCATCCGCTGCAGGTACCATTCTATCTGGTCTTCATCCGTATAAGCATCGTAGGTGTAGATAGAGGTTGTGTGGAGAATGGCATCGTTGTAAATCTCTTTGATAGGAATAATGTCTTTTAATTCGGCATGGCGGATCATAAGAATTCCCCCTCTCTGCATGTATCGTATATTTATGCATACAGAAATCATGGAGAACGAGGGAAGTACGCTGCACGATGCACTGATATGCTATATAAAATATAATATATCTAAAATTCATTCTGTCAATAGGAATTGCATAAATAATAAATAAGTATGCATATTATTCAATAATGAAAGGAGTTTGTCCATGAAAACTGATAGGAAAACGAAACAGTTTCTTGTCACTGTTTCTGCAGGCAAGCGTTTGATCGGGAAAGCGCTGTGCCGGATGGCCTGTATTCAGGAGGCGCTGCGCAGTCATACTCTGGTGATTGTGTGCGGCAGTACGAATGCGTATGCGGCGGAGGAAATTCTCTCCATGATTCATCAGGAGGAAGGGTTTGACCGTCATTCATTTTTGAGGGGAATTAAGGCAGCGCCCTGGCAGAAGGGAATCAAAAGTGTCTACAGCGGTCAGGATGTAGTGATTGAGAAGGGGATTTGGAAGAAAGAGGAAAATCTTTTTGATGCCGCACCCCGCCTGAAACGGGGCGATGTCATACTGAAGGGGGCCAATGCGGTGGATGAGGCCCATACCATGGCAGGCATCCAGATTGCCAATCCCCGGCTGGGGACAAGTGCCCCCATTCTGGAATGCACGGCCGGCCGGCAGGTCCGGCTGGTGATTCCCGTGGGGCTGGAAAAACGTATTCCCGGATCTGTTGCGGAGGCAGCCGCGCTGGTCAACGGTCCGGAATCAACGGGTCTCCGTCTGCTTCCTGTGACGGGCGATATTGTAACAGAAACAGAGGCCCTGGAGATTCTGTGCGGGGTCCAGGTGAGACTGACGGGAGCCGGCGGGATTTTCGGCGCTGAAGGAAGTCTGTATCTGTCAGTGACCGGTACGGATGAGGAGCTGCAGAAGGTTTCTGAAGTGATGGAAGGGGTTGTCAGAGAAGAGCCTTTTGGCGGCCTGCCCCGGGAAGGCTGAAAATATTTACATGCCTGTATGATTTCCCCGTATGCCTGTGATATACTTATTTACATAGTATTCTATCTAATTAGAAGCAGGGGATATTTAATTCACAGGGGAGTCTTGTTTATGAAATTTCATTCCGGTGCGGCTGCAGTGTTAACCGCTTTTCTTCTGGCATCAGCCGGCTCTGCGGCCGCGGAGGCATCTCCTTATGAAGTGCAGGTTGACTCCATGCATCATGCCTATTTCAAAAACCGTTCCATTGACACAATATCTATCCATGTGATGGAACCTTTCAAGGAACGGGGAACGGTGTCTTTTTACCGGGGAATCACATTCACAAGGCCTTACGGTCATATTACAGATCATGGCGTAAAGCGGGACAGCAGCGCTCTGGGGGCAGGGCCTGTGTTCATGGTCAGGATGAAACGCAGCATCTCCGGGAAGTGGTACGGGGCGCTGGATGCAGGCGGCGGATTCATTGTTTATGACAAGGCTTTTCCCGCCGGAGGAAGGGCTTATAATTTTATGTGGCGCATCGGCCCGCGGCTGGTTTATCAGGCCGGTAAAAATACTTCAGTCAGTGCGGGATATTTGTTTATGCATGTATCCAATGGTTTTGAATCAAGAAATCCGGGCTACAACGGAGCCGGGTTTTCCCTGGGTATTTCTTCGTCGTGGTGATTAAAAAAAGAATGCCCTGCCTATTTTGAAAGGCAGGGCGTTCTTTTTTAGTGATGCTTTTTTTTGATAAACCGGATAAATTCGTCGGACAGGCGGGGATCAAACTGTGTTCCCCGGCAGCGCAGGATTTCATTCAGCGCTTTTTCGTTTTTCATTGCTTTCCGGTAAGGGCGGTCATGGGTCATGGCATCGAAGGCATCCACCAAAGACAGAATGCGGGCAGTCAGGGGAATCTGGCTGTCTGCTATTCCCCGGGGATAGCCTTTTCCGTCCCACCGTTCGTGATGGGACAGTATGGCCTCCGCCACATCGTTCATGCCGGGCAGGTCTTTGATCATGCGGCATCCAATGGCGGGATGGTGTTTCATGATTTCCCATTCTTCGTCATCCAGGGGCCCTTCTTTATTGAGTATGGAGGAAGGAATGGCAATTTTTCCAATATCATGAAGAGCCGCCACCAGAGCACACCGTTTGGCGGTACGCATATCAAGGCCCAGGAAGACAGAGAACCGGAAACAGGTCTCCCGTACACGTACGGCATGTTCCGAGGTGACGGTATCTTTCTTTTGAAGGGAATCTTCCAGACTGAGAAGGTAAAAATTAGGACGTCCCCGGCCGCAGGCCAGTTTATTTCCGTACATGTTCCGGTCTGCCTGATGGAGAAGATGAAGGAGAGGCTGGTTTATATGATATTTGACGGCGTATCCCATGGAGATGGATGAGGGAACATTTTCTGTCATCAGATTGGCGCAGGCGCTTTGGATGTCCCGGATCATTTGGCGGATCTGCAGTTCTGTGCAGCGGGGAACGAGAATAATAAATTCATCTCCGCCGTATCGGATCATGATATCCTGGGGACGGCAGACTTTCTGCATGACACTGACAATAGATACCAGCATGCGGTCGCCGTACTGATGGCCCAGGGTATCATTGGAAAGCTTCAAATTGTCCACATCGCCTACAATCAGCCCCAGCGGAAGGCTGTCTTCCGTATTCCAGTTCTTTGAATTTTCATCGAAATAGGCGCGGTTGTAAAGGCCGGTCAGCTGATCATGGAAACTGAGCATCTGCATATGCCTTTGCTTTTCTTTCTGGGCGGTGATGTCCCGGACAGAGGCCAGATAGGCATGGCTGTTTTTCCAATCAATCCATACGGTTTTCAGTTCTATAACCCTTTTTTTGCCTTCCGGGCAGACGAGGTTTAATTCCATAGTCTGGTTGGCTGATACGGGAAATCCGAATTCCTGACCGATAAGATCGCACTGGCTGCGGCCAAATATTTCAGCCGCGGCCGGATTGGCGAAGCAGATATGCCCCGATTCATCAATCATCAGGATGGCATCGGCGGACTGGCGGATAATCGCTTCCAGGCTTTCTTTCAGGAACTGGATCTGTTCCGTTTTTTGTTTCAGGCTGATGCGCATCCGATAGCGTTCGATGGCAAAAGCGGCGGTATGTCCGATCAGTTCCGGTGTAATGCGCCCGCGGATCAGGTAATCCTGGGCGTCGCTGCGGAGGAGAGGCAGGATGGTGGCTTCGTCTTCTTTGTCGGTGATGACAATGACCGGCATTTTGGGAAACTGCCGGTGAATCAGGTAAAAGGCATTCTCGGGCAGGCCGCCTTTGGAGGAGATATCCAGAAAGAGAAGGTCAAAAGACTGCCGCTTCAGCATGTGCATACCTTCTTCGAGAGATACGGCCCATGAAAAAAGTTCTGCCAATGGGGATGCGTCGGAAAACAGACGGATTAGATTCCGGTTTTCCGGCACAGCACCGGTGATCAGCAGTGACTGAATCCGCTTCATAATGAGTTGGCTCCTTTTTTAGATATTGGGTGCGGAGATTTTAATGATATCCCATTATAGGTCTCCAGCCGGTATGCCGATGACGGCAAGAAATGCTTTTTCATTGGACAGATCTCCCAAAATGCGGCCCCTGGACAAGCCGGAATCCCAGATCAGGGTCGGTGTGGCCAGAACATGTTTTGATGGATCTGCTTCTGAAGAAGCTGCATTAATAATTTCAATGTGACAGGGAACGGATATCCGTGTCCCGCAGATCCGCCGAAGATTTTCTTCTGCACGGACGGAAGGTGCACTTCCTTTTGTGATATATAAGATAAACTGGAATCGGCATGGGCGGTCCATGATATTCTCCTCGTTCTGCGCCGGGCAGCATGTATTGTGTAATGTCGGTATAAATAAATTTATCCAACAGAGATCACTCTGATTTTATGACTGTAAAGCAGTGCCGCGGCGCATAGATTTGTTTTGATTTCAAAGCAACACTCTCTTTTCTAGCAGATCTTTCATTTTTGATAAAACAATTGTTTAAATCTGGTTTTATTATAACACTAAATAGGTTTGTGAAAAACAGATAAAGTGCATAAAAGAAAATTTTAATGAGTATATATGTGTTATTCATCGAATAAGTGTATACTATAAGAATAAAGGGTTTTTATTATCTGCCGATAGGTACGGATGAATTTTGAGGGGGGTGTGTTTTATGGAACCATTTTCTCTGCAGAAAGCGTTTACTCTTATTGAACCGGGTCCGGTTCTTCTCATGACCACTGCTTCAGGAATGAAGCGGGATGTGATGACGCTGACCTGGCATATGGTGGTGGATTTTTCTCCCCGCTTTGCCATCTCCACAGGTCCCTGGAATTTTTCGTGGAGGCTTCTGAAGGCGGGCGGGACATGCGTTCTTGCAGTTCCTCCCGCAGACTGGATCAGAAAAGTCATCGCTGTCGGCATGATATCCGGCGCAGAAACAGATAAGTTTGCCCGTTTTGATCTTGAAACAGAACAGGGACGATATGCACCGCCGCTTCTGACTGGCTGCATCGGGTGCATTGAATGCCGGGTTCTCCGTTTTTTTGAGGAAGGAATTGTGCTGCTTCAGGGAGAGCAGGCCTGGCTGAATCCGCAAAAGGCGGACAGCCCCCGCATTCATGCTGTGGGGGACGGACGTTTTGTGACTGACGGGGCTGCTGCGGATTACCGGAGCCTGATGGCGGAGAAGCTGCCTGAGGGAGTATAAAATAAAAAGGAGTCCGGATTTCATTATGAAATCCGGACTCCTTTTTGAATGTCAGACGAGAATCAGACTGCCGGCCATGAGGAGGAGGCCGTAGGTGACGCGGCGGAACATCTGCTGATTGATTTTTTCATGGAGCAGATTGCCCAGCCAGAGGGCAATGCCCAGCGGAATCAGTCCGAGAGCCACGAGACCGAAGAAATGGGGTGTATAGAGACCTTTCTGAAAGTCGGCAAACATGAGGAACAGGTTCAGAACACACCATACGGCGGCCACATTGGCCCGGAAGCTGTTTTTATCTTTGAACTTGGCGGCCAGATAAATAACAAGAAGCGCACCGCCTGAGACAAACATGCCGTGAATGATTCCGGCGCCGAAAAGAATCAGGTTGTAAATCCAATCGGAAAGCTCTTTGGTGGAGGGTTTCAGCAGAAGGTTTTTCAAGGCTACCAGTACGATGACAGCGCCGTAGAATGGAATCAGGAAGCCCGCGTCTGTATGACGGTAAAGGACAATTCCCACCGCCATGCCCACCAGCATGTAGGAGACAATATGGCGGACTTGTTTTAAATCGATGAAGCGGCGGTTCTGCCAGGCAATGATGACGCAGATCAGCCAGCAGATAATATTGATGACGGCTTTGGCCGTATCAGGTCCGTAAAGCAGAATGATGGGCGGAATAGAAAGCATGACGCCCGCAAATCCGGTCAGAGCCTGTACAATATTAGAGTAAAAAATAATAAATACATAAAGGGCCAGTTTGGCTATATCAGGCAGCATGACCGTATCCATTTCAATCACCTCTCAAGAATGTTATATACAGTATAATGCTAAAAAACTCATAATCAAGCACAATTATGATGTATTCGCAATCGATAACAATCGATGCATTTAAGTCATAGAATTTAGTCATAGCTTTTGACAAAATCGATGATTTTTAGTCATCTATTCAAAAAGGAAGAAACTGAACAGATTCAGCCTGTTTTTTGTGGACGGAGGAGGTTCATGTTATACTGGATGTAAAGAAAACGAGTTTTTGTTTTTATGAAAAAATGGAGGAATGCACATGGAAAGCGGGGATCACTTATGGGGGGAATTACTGATACTCATATTGCTGATTCTGGGTAATGGAGTTTGTTCCATGACAGAAATTGCCATCGTGAGCGCACGGAAGACGAGGCTCAAGGAAATGGCGGAAAAGGGAGACCGCGGGGCCAGGGCGGCTATTCATATAGCAGAGAATCCGGCTCAGCTGTTTTCTACGATTCAGATTGGGATTACGGCGATCGGTATTATTACAGGGATGTTTTCAGGATCATCTCTCGCAGGTCCGTTGGCGGAAGAGCTGAAAAAAATACCTGCCGCAGCGCCATATGCATCGGGACTGGCGATGTTGATTGTCATGTCTCTGGTGACGTATCTGTCGCTGATTGTCGGAGAACTGGTTCCGAAGTGGCTGGCCATTAATGCGCCGGAGAAAATTTCTGCGGCCATAGCGAGGCCGATGAATTTTTTTGCGGCGGCCTGCAAGCCTCTGGTGCTGTTCAGCACGTGGTCAACCAATGCGGTGATCCGCATGCTGGGCGTGAAGGTGGAGAAGGAACGGCCTGTTTCTGAGGAGGAGATCCGTGTTCTTCTGCAGCAGGGGGCCCGTCTGGGGGCTTTTGATAAGGAAGAACCGGAGCTGGTGGATAATATTTTCCAGCTGAATGATCTGACGGCCAGCGACTGTATGACGGCACGGACGCAGCTGACGTGGATTGATATTGAAGACAGCAGTCAGGATATCTGGGAAGTGGTGCGGTCGTCCAGCCATTTCCGTCTTCCTGTGGGAAAGGG
>DIDD01000037.1:2123-3377 GCA_002417965.1 Veillonellaceae bacterium UBA5809 | reverse complement strand
GGCAAGGGTGTTCATGAGGCGATTGTCCTGGATGAATACGGATCCCTGGAGGGACTGATTACGCTTCATGATGTGCTGGAGGAGATTGTGGGCGTTATGCCCGGGAATGCCGAGGATATCCGTGAGGAACAGAATAAATGTGTTCAGCGGTCGGATAATTCCTGGCTGGTAGAAGGGCTGATTTCCATTGAGGATTTTAAGGAATTCTTTCACATTCCTGGAGAACTTCCGGGGGAAGATGAGGATTATTATAAAACATTGGGCGGATTTATCGTGTATTTATTCGGGTATATTCCGAAGGAAACAGAAACTGTGCAGTATCAGGGGCTGACATTCGAGGTTATGGATTGTGACAACAGAAGGGTGGACAAGGTATTGGTGACGGTCGATCCGGGAAACCGGCGGCCCGGAAAGGAGTAAATCATGGATGAGAAGAAGAGCAGCGGTGATTTGACACTGGAGGAAATTATCGTAGAAATCCGTCATGAGCTGGAGGAAGACCAGCTTTTCCTGCAGGAGCATTACCGGCTCTGGGAGGCCGGCGACAGAGAATCGGCGGTTGTGGATGAACGGTTCCGGCATGTGCTGCTGCTGACATCCATTATGGATGAGCTTTTGTCTTCTTTTTTGACAGAAGAAAAGGAAAAGCTTGAGGCAATTCCTGTACCGAAGGACAGTGTCCTGGTTCCGGCATGCTCCGGGACGCCGGAGGAAGAGTCTTTACCGGGAGAAGCCGGAGAGAAGGAAATTTCCCAGGATGAGGAAGAAAATCAGGTAAAGACCCGTGAGCCGCTGTCAGCGGATGAAAGCAATCCGGAATTAAAGGATCTCCGTTATACCATCCATACATTGGGAAGCCCTGACGGAGCCGAGTCTGTGGAGGCCGACTGGGCCTATGACTGGACAGATCAGAAATCCCATAAGAAGCATGACAAAAAGGAAAGCAAAAAGGGGAAAAAGAATAAAAAGGGCAAAAAAAATAAAAAGTCAAAAAAAGAGAAAAAGAATTTGCCGGAAACAGTTCAGAATCCTGAAGAAGCACGCAGGAAAGAGTCTAAGTCCAAAAAGAAAAACAGAAAGTAAAGAATTACTCAAAGTATGATCTATTCCAAAAACGAATAGATCATAGGGCAAAAGTTCGGGAAATCAGAGAATCTTTATTACTTCACCGAATAACGTGAGCAAAGGATTCTTTTTTTGCAAGGCCGTAAAGTCCCTTGAGCAGCGGAAAGTCCGCCTGTGTTTTTATTCTAT
>DIDD01000037.1:0-2004 GCA_002417965.1 Veillonellaceae bacterium UBA5809 | reverse complement strand
ATAGAATAAAAACACAGGCGGATTTCTTGTTTGACTTTGCAATTTTGTAATCATATAATGAGTTTATCTTTTGGCATTGTAAAAATTAAGGAAAGGTGGTTATCAGACAAATGGTTATGAATGGGTTATACCTGGTCATTATTACGATCTGCGTTCTCATGATTGCCTATCGCCTTTACGGTTCCTGGATTGCCGCAAAGGTGTTGACACTGAACCGGTATAAGGAAACTCCGGCGTATGAACTGGAGGACGGACATGATTATGTCCCTACCGACAAGTGGGTCGTTTTCGGGCACCATTTTGCGGCTATTGCCGGTGCCGGACCATTGGTAGGACCCGTTATTGCTGCGCAGTTCGGGTTTATGCCGGGACTTCTCTGGCTTTTGTTCGGTTCTGTTTTTGCGGGGGCTGTGCACGATATGGTTGTGCTGGCCGCTTCTGTCCGGCATGACGGAAAGTCACTGGCGGAGATTGCCAGGGAGGAGGTTTCCCATACGGCAGGGGTGGCGGCTCTTTGGGTGATGCTGCTTCTGCTGGTGATTACGGAGGCCGGCATGGCCGTGGTGGTGGCCAACTCGCTCCATGGAAGCGCCTGGGGGACTTTCACCGTGGGAATGACGATTCCCATCGCCATTTTTATCGGTATTTATGTGAAATATCTCCGGCCCGGGAAGGTGCAGGAGGCTACGGTCATCGGGGTTATCATGATCCTGGCTGCTGTATTCCTCGGACCGTTGGTGCGTGACAGCGCTGCGCTGGCTCCGTTTTTTACTTTCAATCTGACACAGATCGAGATTATGCTCGGCATTTACGGATTTCTGGCATCGGTGCTTCCCGTATGGCTGCTGCTGGCGCCCCGTGATTATCTGTCCACGTATATGAAGATCGGGACGATTGCCCTTCTGGCTCTGGGCATCATCATTGTGGCGCCGGATATCCGGATGCCGGCATTCTCCCCGTTTCTCTGGGGCGGCGGTCCGGTGCTGACCGGTTCGGTCATTCCTTATGTTTTTATTACGATCGCCTGCGGCGCCATTTCCGGATTTCACAGTATTATTTCCACGGGGACCACGCCGAAAATGATTGAGAATGAAAGACAGATTCTGCCTATCGGCTATGGCGCCATGCTGACGGAAACATTTATTTCCGTGATGGCTCTCATTGCGGCGACCAGTCTTCATCCGTCTGATTATTTCGCTATCAATTCTTCTGCCCAGGCTTTTGCCGCTTTGGGCATTCAGGTCCAGGATCTTCCCGCCCTGTCCCAGATGGTGGGCGAGGAGCTGATGCACCGTCCCGGCGGCGCTGTTTCTCTGGCGGTCGGCATGGCGGATATTTTCTCCAAGATTCCTTTTATGGATCATCTCATGGGATTCTGGTATCATTTCTGCATTATGTTTGAAGCGCTGTTCATTCTGACGCTGATTGATGCAGGCTGCCGCGTAGGGCGGTATCTGCTCCAGGAACTGCTGGGCAAGGTTTACAAGCCTTTCGGCCAGCGTGACTGGTGGCCTGGAATTATCATCTGCTCTATCCTGATTACCGTATCATGGATGTATCTGGTGCTGCAGGGAAATATCGGCATTATATGGCCGCTGTTCGGCGTATCCAATCAGCTCCTTGCGGCTACGGGCCTGGCGATTGGAACTTCCTTCCTGTTCCGCCACGGACGCGGACGGTATGCATGGGTGACCATGCTTCCCTGTATCTTCATGGCGGTGCTCACTGTTATGGCGGATTATGAAAATGTGTTCAACAGTTATCTGCCCCAGGGCAAATATTCGCTGGTGGTTGTATCTGTGGTTATGTTTGTGCTGGTGGCTATCGTGCTGGCAGAATCTGTACGCAGCTGGATCCGTCTCAGTAAAACGGTGCCGCAGGATTACCGGACACAGGATGAGATCGAGGAACAGACTAAAAAAGAATTGGAAGAGGCAGGGAAAACAGTTTCTGCTTTATAAAGAGACAGAACGGGTTTTCCGTATCTCCGGGTTTTATGTGTCA
>DIDD01000056.1 GCA_002417965.1 Veillonellaceae bacterium UBA5809 | reverse complement strand
GAGGAACAACCAGCCCCACAAAGCTGATCAGTCCGGCCACGCTGACTGCTCCCGCTGCCAGAAGAGCCCCTACCGCCGTCATCGCAATCCGCACCTTTTCCACCGGAAGGCCCAGGCTCCTGGCTGTTTCATCGCCCAGACCCAGGATATTCAGCGCTTTGGCTCCCCCAAAAGCCAGAAGGAGCCCCAATACGGTATAGGGAAACAGGGATTCAGCCTGCGGCCAGCTGCGGGCCGAAAGTCCTCCCACCATCCATAAGAGAGCCCCCTGCACACGGTCTGAATAAAAAACAAGGAGCGCGGAAATTCCGCTTCCCAGAAATGCACTGACTGCCACGCCGGCCAGAATAATCCGGCTGGGCCGGATACCGTTCTTCCATGCCAGCGCATATACGGCGGCCGCGGCCGCCATGGCGCCGCAGAAAGCAACCGGTGTCAGCAGAAGCGACATTTCCGGAAAAAATATAAGCATGATCACACCGGCCAGTCCCGCTCCGCTGGAAGCACCCACGATGCCGGGATCCGCCAGAGGATTTTTCATAACAGCCTGCAGAATGGCTCCTGAAACCGCCAGATCAGCCCCCACCAGCGCTCCTACCAGATTTCGGGGCAGACGGATGTTCCATATAACCATTTCCTGCGTTCCCTGGGGATCTCCCCCCAGGGCCCCCAGAACAGCCTGCCATGGAATCCTTGCGGATCCCAATGCCAGACTCGCCAGCAGCACAGCCCCCGTAAAAAGCAGAAACAGCAGAAGCATTCCATTCTTTTTCAATGTCCGTATATCTTTTTTTCCTTCTGTTCTGGACATGGTTACTATGTCCTTTCCCTGTTTACTTGCGTCCCTCCACATAAAGCATGCCGGAGCGCTTCACCAGATTGTACATCATGGCATTGACCACGGAAGCCGCAATCGAGCTGCCCCCTTTATTTCCCCGGACCGTGATATACGGCACGGGAGAATGATGGATAAGATATTCTTTCGACTCGGCCGCTCCGACAAATCCCACGGGAATACCGACAATCAGAGCCGGCCGGATTCCGTCTTCCAGAGCCATGCGCACCGCTTCAAACAAGGCCGTCGGTGCATTGCCTATGGCAATGACAGCCCCATTCAGATCCGTTCCGAATGAATTCATGGCCTCCAGTGAACGGGCAATTCCCTTCTCAGCAGCGCTCTTGACAATGGCCGGATCCGATACACGGCAGAAAACTTGCCCGCCCAGCTTGCCCAGGGCATTTTTATTGATGCCTGTGCGGACCATTTCCACATCGCAGTAAATATTGCATCCCCTGTCCAGCGCTTCAATCCCCGCTTTGACCGCCCCCGTGCTCGTGGCTATGAGATGCCCGTAATCGACATCGCCCGATGCATGAATCATCCGTGAATACACAGTCACTTCCTCTTCTGTCAGTTCCATGTCACGGATAAACGGATCAATAAGGGACATGCTTTTATCCTCAATCGCTTTTGGATTTTTAATGAATTCCATAATAGTCCTCCGTATATTTCAAAACTTCCTCTTCGGATGAAGCGGACGGGAATCCGCTCTCTGCCGGAGGGCGGTCAATAACAATAATATGGCAGCCTTCATCAGCAGCCGCCTGAAATTTTGTATCACTGCCGCCGATCAGTCCGCTGTTTTTCATAATGACTGTATCGGCGCGGAGATCATGAATCATGGCCCGGTTCGCCGCATAGGAAAAAGGTCCCTGCATGGCAATGATATAACGGGCCTGCATTCCCAATTCTTCACATTCTTTAATTACGGATGACAGGGGAAGCACACGGGCCCATATTTCTTTTCCCTGCAGCTCCGGCGCCTTGACAAAAACAGGCAGTGTTTTTGAACCCGTCGTCAGCAGAATGCGTTTCCCGCACTGGCCCGCCCTGCGGGCCGCTTCCTCCTCACAGGATGTGTGATAAAGCTTTTCGTACGGAGGAAGGGCAATTTCAGGTCTTTCATACCGCAGGTAGGATATTCCCGCCCTGCGGCAGGCGCTGCGTGCCGTCCGGGATACTACCGCCGCATAGGGATGGCTGGCATCAATCATGAGCCCGATCTTTTTTTCTCCTATGCAGCGTACCATATCTTCTTCTGTAAACCGCCCCACCCGGATCTCAAGGCCCTCATGGGCGCTGAGTTCCTTTCCATAGGAGGTCACCACGGTGACAAATACCTGATCAGGAAAACGGTCGGCCAGCGACGCGGCAATTTCCCTGCCGTCCCTGGTCCCCGCAATGACCCAGATCACAGACGGTACCCGCGGGGTGTAATCATACGTCCGTCTTCCACATAGGTCTGGCTGTTGCCGATAATCACCGTTGACTGCATGTCCACAGGCTGGGACGGAAGATCTTTCAGTGTTGTCAATGTGTAATTCATACCGGGCCGCCCCGCTTTTCTGACAATGCCTACAGGCGTTTCCGGTTTTCTGAACTGCATGACAATATCTCTGATCTGATCCAGATAGGAAGCTCTTTCCCGGCTTTTCGGATTGTACAGGGCTATGACAAAATCCCCCTCCGCCGCCAGGCGGGCCCTCTTCTGAATCAAATCCCACGGCGTCATGAGGTCGCTGAGGCTGATGACTGCATAATCATGCATAAGAGGGGCCCCGAGGATTCCCGCCGCTGTACTGGAGGCCGTCAGTCCCGGAATAATTTCGCACTCCGGCCTCTGCTCCTCCGGAAGTTTCTGCACCAGTTCCAGCACCAGACCGGCCATACCGTATACACCGGGATCTCCCGATGAGACAACTGCAACCTTTTTCCCTTCAGAAGCCAGCTCCACTGCCCTGCGGCAGCGCTCAATCTCCTCCCGCATGCCGGTTCCCACAACCTCGCGGTCCCCGATCATATCCTTCACCAGAGACAGATAAGTATGATAGCCGACAATCACCTCCGATGACTCAATGGCATGCACGGCCCGTTCTGTCATTTCCTCTCTGTGCCCCGGTCCGATGCCGATGACTGTGACCGTCCCGCTGCAATGGCTGCCGTTGCCTGCGGATATTTTGTTTTCGGAAGAACAATTCTCCCGTTCTGTGCTGCTTTCAATGCTGCTGCTTCGCATACATTCCCCACTCCAATCGTTTTCTTTACAAAGGAAGACTCCGTCAGATGATGAGTCTCAATGATTTCTTTTAATTGATCCGGTTCAAAAAAATGAATCGGCCTTTTCAATTTCCGCCCCAAAGCCAGCAGTCCCTCTTCATCCGATTTCAATGACACACTGGCCAGTGCGGCAATCTGCCCGGGACAGGCTCCGATCTGAGCCAGCGCCTCTGAAAGGGCTTTTTCTATCAGATCCTCCCCGGTCCCCCGCCGGCAGCCGATTCCCACATAGAGATTGCGGGGCCTCAGGTACACATGGGGCTTTCTGCAGGATATCTTTTTCTCTGTGATCAGCACGGCTCCGTCAAAGTCATGGTTTTCCATATGCTGCAGAGACTCTGCGGCCACTCCCGATGCGCTGATGCGCTGTTCCAGGAATGAAGCGCCTTCCAGTTCTCTGTCCAAGAAGAAAAGACACTTTCTGCCTTCGGCCATGAGACTGTT
The DNA here is from genome assembly GCA_002417965.1 of Veillonellaceae bacterium UBA5809. Taxonomy (GTDB): domain Bacteria; phylum Bacillota; class Negativicutes; order Veillonellales; family Dialisteraceae; genus UBA5809. The sequence goes on along the minus strand of DIDD01000056.1, from coordinate 24,288 downwards.
CACCGGCTTCAGCGCTTCCAGAGGCTCTACTTTCATATAAAGCTCCCGCGCCAGTTCATCCGGCGCTTTCCTGTGATGGACATCAGTGGCTGTAGTAATCACCGGATCAGCCCCTGCGGCCCGGGCCACCTCCGCCGTCCATGCATTGGCTCCGCCCAGATGGCCTGAAACCAGGGAAATACAGTGCTTTCCGCACTCATCCATAACAAGAACCGCCGGATCACTGGCTTTGCTTACCAGATGGGGCGCAATGGACCGGACTGCAATCCCTGATGCCATGATATACAGGATTCCGTCATATATCCCAAAAATCCAGGCTGTCAGATCCGCCGTCCGGTGAAACTGCACTGCCTCTGTTTCCGGGGAAACCGGCGTACGCTCATAGAGCGTAATATCTGTCCCCAGACGGGATTTCACACGGCGGCCGAGGCGGGCTCCTTCGGCAGACACAGAAACAAATGCATATTTCATGACTGTCCTTTACGGAACATGGTCGTAAAGTTTCTGTCGTAAAGCTTTGACAGCTGATAATCTGTGTCAAGCACACGGCCCACCACAATCATGGCCTGTCTCAATACGCCTTCTTTATGAAGAATATCGGCAATATCCGACAGCGTGCCCCGGATAATCCTCTGATCAGGCCAGGTAGCCCGCACGACAATCGCCACCGGCGTATCCTCCGGATAGCCTCCTTCAGTGAGACGGGCCACTACATCTTCAATCATCTGGACTGACAGAAAAATGCACATCGTCGCCTGATGGGCCGCCAGAGACGAGAGGCTTTCCTTCGGCGGCATGGGCGTACGTCCTTCCATACGGGTAATAATGATTGTCTGGGAAATACCGGGCAGTGTATATTCCTGCTTCAAAGCCGCCGCCGAGGCCAGGAAAGAACTGACTCCCGGCACCACTTCAAAATCAATATTTTCTTTTTCCAGCGCATCCATCTGCTCCTGAATGGCTCCGTAAATGGCCGGATCTCCTGTATGGACACGGGCTACGGTTTTCCCTGCATGGACCGCTTCCGTCTCCACCTTGAGCACTTCATCGAGATTCATTTCGGCACTGTTGTAAATCCGGGCATCCTTTCTTCCGTATTTCAGAATTTCCGGATTCACAAGAGATCCGGCATAGATAATCACATCGGCCTCTGAAATCAAACGCTGCCCCTTAACCGTAATCAACTCGGGATCTCCCGGTCCCGCTCCGATAAAATAGACTTTGCCCATGGTCAATTCTCTCCCTTTCTGACTGCCGTAAAAATAAACACCGGACTGATCGGTGAAAACATATGATACCGTCCCATTTTGCTGAGCCGGTTGATCTGCATCTGGAATCCTTCTGTGACAAACGGACGCTTTTTAAATTCCTGCACTGTTTCTCCTACTGTTTCCGCAGTCACTGCCGTCGATACAATCCGTCCGCCCGGCTTCAGAATTTTTTCGCACCTGTCCAGTATATCATGAAGATGTCCGCCGCTGCCCCCGATTAAAATCACATCACAGGGAGGCAGCTCATCCATGGCTTCCGGCGCATATCCACGGATAACGTGAATATTGGAGCATCCGAATTTTTCCGCATTCTGACCGATCAGACTGACTCCTTCCGGATTTCTTTCAACCGCGTAGACCGGACCGTTCTGTGCGCAGAGGGCCGCTTCCACGGTCAGCGAACCCGTCCCGGCGCCGATATCTGCTACTGTCTCTCCCGGACAGATGCGCGCCTTGACCATAACCATAGCTCTTATTTCCGCTTTTGTCATTGGAACCTTGCCGCGGATAAATTCTTCATCATTAATTCCCAAAAAATGCATTATCCCCTCACCACCATAACTGATTCATTAAAACCTTCGATGCGGCGGCCTTCTGCCAATGTCACATCACGCCGCCTTTCACCGGGATATGAAATATGCTCCAAAACAGATACTAAAGATGCTTCCGGCCACCCGTGATCCAGAAGGCAGCGGCATATATAGGCCGGATTATGAATGCCGTCCGTCAGGAATGACAGCACACGGCCTGGACTGTAGGCCAGCTTTTCCTCAGGCGGAACCCGTCCGTGAAAACTGAGAAGGTCAGCATCCTGCCATTGCTCCCCCACCCGGCAAAAAGCTGCCTGGACGGCGGAAATACCGGGAATTACTTCCAGAGACACCTCGGGGAACTCCCGCTTCAGCCAGGGAAGAAGACTGTAATAACCGGGATCTCCGCTTACCATAACCACCACATCATCCTCAAGGAGAGCAGTCCCGATCCATTTTTTCAGTTCCCCCAGTTTTCCCGTTATGGGACAGGTCTGCTGGCCGTCTCCGGCATAATCCTCCAGGGCCCGGCGGCTGCCCGCAAGATACCGGGCATTCCGTATGGCCCCGGCAGCCTTCGGAAGCATATATTCCCGGCTGCCCGGACCGATTCCCGCCACAATCAGTTGATGTGCCATTTTTCCTCCTTGATCAGTTCCGATGCATGACTGCTTACCGCGGCCACTTTTCCCTCCATGGTAACAAAAACAACACCCACCCGGGCTTTTCCGAAAAGATAACGCTCTGAACGGACCTGGGCTCTCTCCGCAAGCTGGGAATAGACAGCTTCTTCAATTCCCCATTTTTTCAAAACGGCAGCCGCGCCGTCAGTCGTTCCGCACTCCAGAATATCCCTGACGGCCCCCCGGTCCGCGCCGTTCAGAGCCGCATAGGCGGCCAGCGTCTCCATACGCCCGTCACTGATCCGGTTATAGGTATGGAAACTGCCCGAAGCTACTTTTACGAGTTTTCCCATATGACCTATAAGAAGCAGCTTCTGAAACCCCACCGACAGGGCCTGCTCCATCATATAACCGATGAAATTGCTTGTCTCCGCAATGCAGGCGCGGGGAATACCCATTCCGTTCACGGCTGCATTTTCTCCAATCCGTCCGGGAGCCAGCACAGCCGTCCGGAATCCGCCCTGCCAGATCACATTCAGCTGAGGCGTCAGTGACCGTTTATAGGCATCTTCGCTCATGGGCTTTACAATTCCGGTTGTTCCGATAATGGATATGCCCCCCACTACGCCCAGAGCGGGATTCAATGTCTGTTTGGCCAGTTCCTCGCCGGCCGGCACACTGATTGTCACAGTGCAGCCTCTGCCGGCGCCCACCAGTTCTTCATACACATAGCGCATCATGATCTGGGGGCCCGGATTAATCGCCGGTGATCCCACACGGACCTGAAGCCCCGGTTTTGTCACTGTCCCCACGCCGTGACCCGCTTTCAGAACCAGTCCGGGATGTTCTGTAAGTTCCGCCGTCACAACGACAGGCGTCCGGTGTGTACAGTCCAGGTCATCCCCGCCGTCCTTCAGAACCGTCGCCGTGCCGATGCCGTTTTCTGCATGAGCTTCTTCCACAGGGACGGTAATGGACTGCCTCTGGGGAGAAAGAATCTCCACCTTTTTGGGAAATTCACCTCGCAGCGCCAGAATGGCCGCCTTCATGGCCGCAGTGGCCGTTGATCCTGTTGTATAACCTTCCCGCAGCACCTTATCCGCCATACTGTTCACCGGTAATTGACAAACTGCAGCTCTACCGGAAAATCCTGTCCCTTCAGCAGAGAAATAACCTCCTGCAGCACGTCTTTATCCTTTCCGCTGATCCGGACCTGATCATCCTGAATCTGCGCCGTGACCTTCAGACCGGAATTCTTGATCTTTTTCTGGATCTCCTTTCCCAATTCCTTGGAGATCCCCGTCTGTATATCAAGGACCTGCCGGACAGTGCCCCCGGCGGCCGGTTCCACCGCACGCTCCTTCACATTTTTCAGAGATACCCCCCGCTTGGCCAGCTTTCCGTTGATAATTTCCCGCACAAGACGCAGCTTGAAATCATCATCCCCGATCATTGTAACCGCATCATCCTCCAGCGTCACCGAACTTTTGCTGCCTTTAAAATCGTAGCGGGTTGCAATTTCCCGGGATGCCTGATTGACGGCATTGGATACCTCCTGCCGGTCTACAGATGATACAACATCAAATGAGTATTCTTTTGCCACCGTGATTCCCCCTTTATATATGCCGTAAACACATGATTTTTATTTTGTCATGCCTCTTCCGGCGCTTCGTTTCAATCTGTCAATCTATAATAAACATCTAATAAATCATATCAGAAATGGGATTGTTTTTCAAGATTTTCACGCCTTTCTTTCCCATTCTCCGCCTGTATCAATAAAAAATTTTCTTTCTCTCTGTCAGTCTCCCAGACCTTACAGATCTTTTCCCGATAAACAGACACCTTTCCCGCATACCGTTCTTTTCCCCGGTTTTCCAATTTTGATTCCGCCTTGTTTTCTCTGTAAAAACAGGTGGCAAAGCCCGTCTGTTTTCAGTATAATAAAAACTGATGGATGTTTTCGGAATTTACATAATGCAGAAACAGACGGCCCGCCTGATTTCTGAAAAACCGGCATCCTTTTCCATCTGACGGCCATAGGGCCGACACGGACTTCCCGGGCCTGTTTCTCTGTAACGGGATCAGCAGATCCTGCCGGAGGCGCATGATAAAACGGCCGTCTCTTTGCCGGCGGCCCTGTATTTAACGAGGAGGAATGACCAATGCCGCTTACAAGAACCACAGAAATGTTTAAAAAAGCCTATGAAGGCCATTATGCAGTGGGTGCATTCAATGTGAATAATATGGAAATCATTCAGGGAATTATGGAAGGCGCCGAGGCCACCCATTCTCCCGTCATTCTTCAGGCATCTGAAGGCGCCCGCACTTATGCCGGACAGGATTATATTGTGGGACTGACTAAAATTGCTCTCACACGCTGTCCTGATATTCCGGTAGCGCTCCATCTGGATCACGGATCCACATTTGAAGTCTGCAAAGCCTGCATTGACGGCGGATTCAGTTCAGTCATGATCGACGGAAGCAAGTATCCCTTCGATGAAAATGCCGCCCTTACAAAAAAAGTCGTCGAATATGCCCATGCCCACGGCGCCGTCGTGGAAGCAGAGCTGGGACGTCTTGCCGGCGTGGAGGATCATGTCAATGTCGCTGAGAAGGATGCCATCTTTACCGATCCTGATCAGGCTGCCGAATTCGTCGAACTGACACACTGCGACTCTCTGGCCATCGCCATCGGCACCAGCCACGGCGCTTATAAATTCAAGGGCGATCCCTATCTTGATTTTGACCGTCTGGAAAAGGTGGGCCGTCTTCTCCCGGGATATCCCATTGTTCTCCACGGCGCTTCCACGGTCATTCCTGAATTTGTGGAAAAATGCAACCGCTTCGGCGGTGAAGTCAACGGCGCCAAGGGCGTTCCTGAAGAAATGCTCCGGAAGGCCGCTTCCATGGCTGTCTGCAAAATCAATATTGACACAGACATCCGCCTTGCCCTGACTTCTTCCATCCGTGAAAGTCTGCATGAGCACCCGGAAACCTTCGATCCCCGCATGTATCTGAAGGCCGGCCGCGAAGCCGTCAAGCAGATGGTCATGCATAAAATCACCGCTGTTCTCGGTTCCGACGGACAGGCCTGACAATTTAGATGAAAAGAAGCACAGGATCCCGAGCCCTGTGCTTCTTTTCATATCTTCCGTTTTTCACGGCCATAAAAAAAGTCTGCCGCAGTCTAAGGATCTGCGTACAGACTTATTTTTTTATTTACGGGCCGCTTCCACCAGTTTGGTGAAGGAAGCAGGATCGCTGATGGCCAGTTCACTGAGCATCTTACGGTTTACTTCTATCCCGGATTTGGTCAGACCCGCAATCAAAGTACTGTAGGTCATTCCGTTCTGACGGGCTGCCGCATTGATACGGGCAATCCAGAGTCTTCTGAATTCTCTCTTCTTTGCACGGCGGTCACGTCTTGCATAATAGAGCGCTTTCATAACCAGTTCATTTGCTTTTTTGAACTGGCTGTGACGGGCACCGCGGTAGCCTTTGGCCATCTTCAATATTTTTTTATGTCTTGCATGATTTGTCATGCCGCTTTTTACTCTTGCCATATTAAAAAAATCCTCCCTTTATCAGCCGTTTGGCAGCATTCTTGACACACGGTCAAAATCCGCTTTGGAAATCAATGCAGCTTTTCTGTAACCGCGTTTGCGTTTCGGCGATTTCTTCTCTAAAATATGGCTGCGGAATGCTTTATTCCTTTTAAAATTCCCGGATCCGGTTTCCGTAAAGCGCTTAGCCGCGGCGCGGCGGGTTTTCATCTTCGGCATCTGTATCGTCTCCTTAAGTTATGCTTTCGGCGCAATGACCATGGTCATATTGCGGCCTTCCAGTTTCGGTGGTTTTTCCCGAATAATGGCATCTCCCAATTCGTGAAGCACACGTTCCAGCACACTGCGTCCCAGCTCCGGATGTGTCATCTCCCGGCCGCGGAACATAATGGTGACCTTGACCTTATTGCCCTCCGCAAGAAAACGCTGTGCATTTTTCAATTTTACATAGAAATCATGATCTTCAATATTCGGACGAAGTTTGACTTCCTTGATCTGATAAATCTTTTGTTTCTTTTTTGCTTCCTTATCCCGTTTCTGCTGTTCATAACGGAATTTTCCGTAATTCATAATCCGGCAGACGGGAGGCTTCCCGTTGGGCGCCACTTCCACCAGATCAAATCCTTTTTCTTCCGCCATATGGATCGCTTCATGAAGCGTCATAATCCCCAGCTGTTCGTTTGCATCGCTGACAACCCGTACTTCACGGGCACGGATCTGCTCATTGATACGTAATTCCTTACCTATTGTCTTCACCTCCGAGACTGAAATCATTGCAAAGAGAAACCGGGCGGCTAAAAGCCACCCGGTATAAATTCATTCCTGACCTTAGTAGCAGTCTGCCTTGTAAGGTGAGAAGCGGATGACTTCTTCTTGCAACTTCATACGTTAATTATTATAAAGCTCTTCATGGGTTATGTCAAGTCATCCCTCAGCGCCCTGTGGGCAATGCCCACGGCCACTTCGTTGAAATGGAGCACGCCCACCCCTACATAAACGGCAACGCAGAGATGCTCATGCCATCGGGCAATACCGATTTTTCCGCCCACGTTCATTCCCAGCGCTTTCAGTTTTACCTGTTCAACCGCTGATTCCAGAGCGCCCAGGACAGAACCGTCCCCCACATGGGTATCCGATACAACGCCCTGCCTCTGCGCGGCTACAATAGCAGATTCATAAATCTTGGGAAGAATCTCCAGAAACCGGCCCCCAAAGTTCACCGCAACGGCATGAATCTGCTTTTCTGCCAGACGGAGCCTCAGTTCATTTTCCTCTGTACGTGTTTCTGTCAGGGCCATGCGAAGAGCGGCACGGCCTATATCACTGCTCTGCCATTCTCTCTCCATGACGGTCAGCTCCTATGCTGAATTTCTTCCTTCAGCCCTGCGATAAAGGCCGCCACAGGCAAAGCGCCTTTGTCTCCTTCACTGCGGCTGCGGACGGATACAGTATGGCTGTCTTTTTCTTTATCGCCGAGGATCAGCATATACGGCACCTTCTGCATCTGGGCGGCCCGGATTTTATACCCCAGCGTTTCATTGTCTGTTTCCAGTTCAGCACGGATGCCGGAAGCCTTCAGATCCTCTGTAATCTGGCGGGCATATTCCATCTGTCCCTCCGATACAGGAATGACCTCCGCCTGAACAGGCGCCAGCCATGCGGGGAAGGCTCCTGCATAATGTTCGATCAGTATGCCGATAAACCGTTCCAGGCTGCCGTATCCGGCTCTGTGAATCATGACGGTGCGGTGCTTTTCTCCGTCTTCTCCCACGTAGTTGACATCAAAGCGTTCCGGCATCTGCATATCCATCTGGATGGTTCCGCACTGCCATGTGCGTCCCAGAGAATCTTCAATATGGAAGTCCAGCTTCGGTCCGTAGAAAGCGCCGTCTCCTTCATTGATCTGATAAGGAATCCCCACACTTTCAATGGCATCCTTCAGCGCTTTTGTCGACATGTCCCACAGTTCGTCAGAACCCATGGAATCTGCCGGACGGGTGGACAGCTCCACATGATAATTCAGTCCGAAGGCGCCGTACAGCTTGCCGAACATCTGCACAACCTTGACGACTTCTTCCTTCATCTGTTCCCGCGTCATATAGATATGGGCATCATCCTGTGTAAAATTGCGTACGCGGAACAGTCCGTGAAGGGCCCCGTGCAGTTCATGGCGGTGTACAATACCGAATTCTGCAAGGCGCAGCGGCAGCTCACGGTAACTCTTCGGAGTGGTTTTATAATACAGAATACTGCCCGGGCAGTTCATCGGCTTGACCGCATAATCTTCACCGTCAATTTTGGTAAAATACATGTTTTCCCGGTAATGGTCCCAGTGGCCCGACTGGATCCACAGCTGTTTCGAGAGAATAATAGGCGTCATGATTTCTTCATAGCCATATTCACGGAACAGTTCTCTTTCAAAATCAATCAGCTCATTGCGGATAACCATGCCCTTCGGATGAAAGAACGGGAAGCCCGGGCCCTCTTCATGAAAACTGAAAAGGTCAAGCATTTTGCCCAGTTTTCTATGATCCCGCTTTTCAGCTTCCGCCTTCACATACAGATAATGATCCAGTTCTTCTTTAGAATAAAAAGCCGTGCCGTAGATTCTCTGAAGCATCTTGTTGTGCTCATCGCCGCGCCAGTAAGCACCGGCTACTGACATGAGCTTAAAGGCCTTAATGCGTCCTGTCGAGCGCACATGGGGGCCGGCGCAGAGATCTGTATAATCCCCCTGTGTATAAATGGAAATTTCCGCATCTTCCGGCAGATCCTGAATCAGAATAACCTTGTAATCCTCTCCCCTGTCACGGAAAAAGGATAAGGCGTCTTCCCGGGACAGAATCTTTTTTTCCAAAGGAAGATTTTCTTTGACGATTTTCTTCATTTCCTTTTCAATGGCAGGAAAATCTTCCTGGCTGAATGCATGGGCACAGTCAATATCATAATAGAATCCGCTGTCAATAGCCGGTCCGATCGCCAGTTTGGCATCCGGGAACAGGTGCTTAATGGCCTGTGCCATCACATGGGAACAGGTATGGCGGAGTGTAAACAGCCCTTCGGGATCCTGATCCGTAAAAAATTCAACAGAGCTTCCGTCCTGAATGTCTTCACGGAGGTCTGTCAGATGACCGTTGACCTTGGCCGCCACAGCACTTTTCCCAAGACTGTTGGAGACTGCTTTCGCAGCTTCCGCCAGAGATACCGGTTCCTGAAATTCCTTTTTCGATCCGTCTTTCAATATAATAGAAATCATCATTTATTCTTCCCTTCCTGAATCAATAAAAAAAACTTCCGTCCCAATTAAGGGACGAAAGTAACTCTTCCGCGGTTCCACCCAAATAGATCTGTGATCCACTCGTTCATGATAACGGAATGACCGGAAAAACATACTGTATTTCTGTTTTTCAGCTCCCAGGCGGTAATTTCAAAACCAGACCGGCTGCTCGCACCGTCCGCAGTCTCTCTGAGGGTCTTTTTTCTGAAACCATGTCCTCGTCATTGCTTGCTAATTCTGTATATCCGTAAATATAGACGCTTTATTTTGATTTGTCAAGACCTTTCAAAGACGGTTCTTCACAAAATGAATCATTTCATCCCGCTTTTCTTCCATGAGCTTCCGGTCGCCCCTGGTCTCCAGATTAAAGCGGATCAGCGGCTCTGTATTTGACGGGCGTAGGTTAAAGCGCCAGTTTCCAAAGTCCATGCTGACTCCGTCAATATGTTTGACCTCCGCCGCCCGGCCGCCATATTGATCCTCGACTGCCTGCAGTACGGCCTTTACGTCATGGGCGGGCAGATTGATTTCTCCGCTGCAGGGAAAGGCCTTTTCCATTTCATGCACCAGTTCTCCCAGTCCCCTGCCTGACTCGGATATGATCTGGGAAACAATCAGCCAGGGAATCATGCCGCTGTCACAGAAGGAAAAATCCCGGAAAAAATGATGGGCGCTCATCTCTGCCCCATAAATGCCGTTAACCCGGCGCATGGTTTCTTTCATAAAAGCATGGCCGCCCTTGGATTCCACAGCACGGCCGCCCAGGCGGCGGCATATTTCCTGTGTATTCCAATAAAGGCGCGGATCATGGACTATGACAGCGCCGGGACAGCGCTTCAGAAAATATCCTGCCAGAAGGCCCACCATATAGTAACCCTCTACGAAGCAGCCGTTTTCATCAATAAAGAAGCAGCGGTCAAAATCTCCGTCCCAGGCGATGCCCAAGTCTGCTTTTTCATGCCGTACCCGCTCAATGGTATGAAGACGGTTTTCTTCGAGCATGGGATTCGGCACGCCATGCGGAAAAGAACCGTCCGGCGTCATATTCATCTCCGAAAACTGAAAGGGAAGAAACGGTTTGAGACTGGAAAAAGCAGGACCGGCGCACCCGTTTCCCGCATTGACAACAATCTTCAGGGGCTTCATCTGATCCGGATTAATATACGTCAGCAGATGGGCCGTATAATCCTTCATGATTTCCTTTTCATGAATCTCCCCGCACCGTCCTGCTTCTGCAAAATCTCCCTGAAAAGCTTTCTGTTCAATTTCTTTCAGTCCTGTATCCTCGCTGACCGGAATTCCTTCCTGACGGACCAGCTTCATCCCGTTGTAATCCGCCGGGTTATGGCTGGCCGTCACCATGATTCCACCGTCAAGATGATAATAAAACGTGGTAAAATAGACCATCTCCGTACCGCACAGTCCGATATTATACACATCGGATCCGCCTTCTGTCAGTCCCTTCATAACCGCCTGACTAATGGCTCCGGAGCTGTTTCTGATATCATAACCCACACAAACTTTCCGGGGATGATACAGTTCCGCATAAGCACGGCCCACACGGTAGGCCAGTTCCTCATTCAGTTCATCCGGGACAACACCCCTGATATCATAGGCTTTAAAAGCAGAATGGCTCATTTCCAGTCTTGTTCCCATTGACTCTTCCCCTTCCCTTGTTTCCTGTTTATTGATTCTGCGAAAAAAGCATGCGCAGAGGCATGCTCATTCTTTCTTGTCCGGCCGGCCGAGACGGTCAAGCGCCTTGGCATATCCGTCTGCACCATACTGCAGACATCTTTTCACACGGGAAATCGTTGCCGTGCTGGCACCGGTGGATTCCTCGATTTTATCATATTTTTCGCCGTTCTTCAGCATACGTGCCACTTCGAGCCGCTGTGTCATATCATGAATTTCATTGATTGTGCAGAGATCCTCAAAGAACTCATAATATTCATCCCTTGTATGCAATTGACTGATCGCCTCAAATAACTGATCTGTCAGAGGATTCACTAATCTCTGATTTACGCTCATGAAAAAGCCTCCTGTATAGATTCATCATTTTTTCTCATTATAACATGAAAGTCTCCTCTCTTCCAGTCGTACCCGGCGTGATTTTCTGTCCCGTTTTAGGGCTTTTATGAAAGTTTCTCAGGAAAATTTCCCTCTTTTTATAGTTTAGTTTTTTTGAACATACCGGATATTTCATACTGTTTTATGAATCATGAACCTGGAAATTTCATTTTTATTTTGGGGATATAAACTCATAAACAAATATAAAAAAACAAAAATTTCCCTCTGTTTTTTGATATTTTCATAAACTATTGACATTCTTTCCCTACTATGCTAGGATACATTGCATAATCTAATTGTCACGAAGTTCTGTTTTCCCCGGAGGACAGAACCCACGAGCTTTATGATTCAATACGGCTGTGCAGCGGCTGTATTCTCAACTGAAAAGGATGTTCATCCAGAGTGGCGGAGGGACTGGCCCTACGAAACCACGGCAACCATTCTATTGCAGAAACGGTGCCAATTCCAGCGGGATTGTTCTCGAAAGATGATGCAAACGCGAATCTCTTCATCTTTTGATGAAGGGATTTTTTATTAGGGAGTGATGAAATGTCATGATTGAATTAAAAAACATCTGCAAAAATTACCCCGGTCATGAAGGTGCGCTGAAGGATGTCAGCTTCACCGTCAAAGACGGGGAAATATTTGGCATTATAGGCCAGTCCGGAGCCGGAAAATCGACTCTGATCCGCTGTGTCAACATGCTGGAGCCGCCCACTTCGGGCGAAGTGATCATTAACGGACGTGATATGACCCGCCTGTCTTCTTCCGGGCTGCGGGAGGAACGGAAGCATATCGGAATGATTTTCCAGCATTTCAATCTTCTTTCCAACAGTACGGTTTATAAGAATGTCGCATTCCCCCTCGAGCTGGCCGGTATCCCCAAAAAAGAGCAAAAGGAACGGATTGATTCTATTTTGAATTTGGTGGGACTCACGGATTATGCAGACAAATATCCAGCCCAGCTGTCCGGCGGACAGAAGCAGAGAGTCGGCATTGCCCGCGCCATTGTTTCCAATCCTTCCGTCCTTCTGTCTGACGAAGCCACCAGCGCTCTCGATCCCGAAACTGTCAAATCAATTCTCCATCTGCTGAAGGACATCAACCGGAAGCTGAAGCTGACCATCATTCTGATTACCCATCAGATGGAAGTCATTAAGGAAATTGCAGACCGTGTGGCAGTCATAGAAAACGGCCGCATCATTGAACAGGGATCAGTTGTTGATCTGTTCACCTCTCCCCAGACGGAAACCGCCAAGAAATTTATCGGTTCCGTGATCTCCAATGATATTCCTGAAGCCATTGCCCATATGGATATCAAAAAAACGAAAACCGCTCCCGATGATACCATTGTCATGCGGCTCTCCTTCCGGGGTGAAGTGGCCGATGAACCCATTGTCGCCAGTCTGATCCGCACCTATAACCTGAATGTCAGCATTCTGTACGGAAATATTGATTATATTCAAAATACACCTTTCGGAAAATTAATTGTTACGCTGGACGGGCATGATTCCAATCTGACCGCAGCCCTCCGGCATCTGCAGGAACTTCCTATAGAAAGTGAGGTCATCGGATATGTCTCCAGCCATTTGGGCTCTGCTTCTGAAAAGCTTGGGTGAAACGTTATATATGGTCGCCGTTTCCACGGCCATTGCCGCAGCTGTAGGAATCCCTCTGGGCATTCTTCTGGTTGTGACGGAAAAAGGACGGATTCTCGCCAGTCCCGCAGTCAATAAGCCTCTGGCCGTCATTGTCAATACCATCCGTTCTATTCCTTTTATTATTCTCATGGTGGCCATCATACCCCTGACGAGAATCATTGCAGGCACTTCCATCGGCACCACCGCAGCTATTGTGCCGCTGACCATCGCCGCCATTCCCTATACTGCCAGAATGGTGGAAACCTCCATCAGGGAAATTCCTGCCGGACTGGTGGAAGCCGCTGAATCCATGGGCGCCACACCGCTGCAGATTATACGCAAGGTGCTGTTTCCCGAAGCCCTGCCTTCCATTATTGAAATCATGACAGTCGTCATTGTCACTCTGATCGGCTCCAGCGCCATGGCCGGCACAATCGGCGGCGGCGGTCTGGGCGACCTGGCCATCCGCTACGGATATCAGCGTTTTCAGGCAGATGTCATGCTGGCCACCATTATCGTACTTGTTGTTATTGTTCAGGCTGTGCAGCTCACAGGAAACTGGTTTGCCCGCCGGGCTGATAAAAAATAATCTTTACAATCAGAAAGGAAGTGCATGTTATGTCAATGAAAAAATGGCTGCTCGGTGTTCTGGCTGCTGCCGCTGTCATCGGAACGGTAAGCGGATGCGGTTCATCCCCGTCCGCTTCTTCGGCGGCGCCGTCCGCCAAATCCGAAATCACCGTGGGTGTCACCCCCGGACCTTACGAACAGATCATGGAAGCTGTCACGAAGGAAGCCGCCAAAGAAGGCCTCACTGTGCATGTAAAGACTTTTTCCGATTATGTGACGCCCGATCAGGCGCTGGCTAATGGAGACATTGATCTGAATGCCTATCAGCATGAACCGTTTCTCGATAATTTTAATGAGAAAAACGGAACCCGCCTGGTCAGTATCGGAAAAACCATCCTGTCTCCTCTGGGCGTTTACTCCAGAAAGTATAAAACAGCCGAACAAATTCCTGACGGCGCCACTATCGCCATTCCCAATGATCCTACCAATGGCGGGCGTGCCCTTCAGCTGCTCGCTTCCAAAGGCTGGATTCAACTGAAAAGCGGACTGGGATCCAAGGCTACCGTGGCCGATATCACATCCAATCCCAAACAGATCAAAATTATTGAACTGGAAGCTGCCCAGCTTCCCCGGTCTCTGGATGACACTGATGCGTCTGTCATCAACGGCAATTATGCTTTGAATGCGGGTCTCAATTCTCAGAAGGATGCGCTCTTTGCGGAAAACAAGGACAGTCCCTATGTGAATATCATTGCATCCCGTCCGGAAGACAAGGACAACCCGGCCTACCAGAAATTCGTAAAAGCATGGCAGTCTGATTCTGTGAAAAAATTTATTGATGATACCTTTAAAGGCGCTTTTATTGCTGCCTGGTAAACCTGACAGAGACATCTCCGTCATGAAAGGATGTGTTCATTTATGAAACTTAAGAAAATTGTTCTGGCCGCCTGTGCTGCTTTTGCAGCGGCCGCCGTACTCACCGGATGCGGATCTTCAGAAAAGCCGGCAGCTTCTACAGCAGCGGCCCCTGCCAAAACTGAAATCACCGTCGGCGCAACCGCGGGCCCCCATGCGGAAGTCGTTGAAGCCGCTGCCAAAGAGGCTGAAAAAATGGGTCTGAAGGTCAATGTAAAAGAATTCTCTGATTACATTACCCCGGATCAGGCTCTCGAAGACGGTGATATTGATATCGCCGTTTACCAGCATCAGCCGTTCCTCGATAACTTCAATAAACAAAAAGGCGCTCATCTGGTCAGCATCGGCAAAGCCATTCTGATGAGAATGGGCATCTACAGCAATAAATATAAGAGTGTTGATGAAATCCCCGACGGCACAGTTATCGCGATTCCCAACGATCCCACCAACGGCGGCCGCGGTCTGCTTCTCCTTCAGGAAACCGGACTGATTAAGCTGAAGGACGGTGTCGGCTCCAAGGCCACTGTAACCGATGTAACGGAAAATCCGAAACATCTGCAGTTCCAGGAACTGGATGCCGCCCAGCTGCCCCGCAGCCTGGATGATGTAGGCGCAGCCGTAATCACCATGAACTATGTCATGAGCGCAGGCCTGGATCCCAAAAAACAGGGCATTTTCCTGGAACCAAAGGATGCTCCCCTCGCCGTTATGATCATCGCCGCCCGTGAAAAAGATAAGGATAATCCGGCTTATAAGACTTTTGTCAAAGCTTATCAGTCTGATGCTGTCCGTCAATTCATTGCCGACAAATACAAGGGAACTATTGAACCGGCATTCTGACAGATTCCGGCGAAGAGAGACAGGAAATAATCTGTCTCTCTTTTATTTTGCATTTTTTCACGGAAAGGCATATGATGGAAATAGAAATTTACGATATCTGCTTAATTACATCATTTACTAATCAAAACGAGGGGATTTCAGTCTTTATCGGCTAAATCCCCTCGTTTTGACTATTATAAATATTCACAAAGACTTATATGTCCGTGCTTTTTTTGGATTATGAAAATCAACAAATTTATCATCTCAACCCAGCTGCTTAAATTGAATACATTTCTTCAATATCACCCATTCATTTCCGGCAATAGCACATTATACATATGATCTAATTGCTTCCTTTTAAAATTCATTGATGAATGAACATACCTATCTAAAGTCATTTGTACACTGGAATGACCCAGAATCTCACTTAATGTTTTAATATCCATATGACATTCTACACAACGTGTCGCAAATGTATGCCTGAGTGCATGAAAATTAACTTGTCTAAGACCTAACTCTTCTAACAGTCTATGGAATCTATGCCCTAAACATCCCGCATCCAATGGATGTCTAAATGTCTTTCCAAATATATAATCAGTACTGTCTTTCCCTTTGCAAATTCTATACAGCGGTTTTATCAATATACGTGGTATAGGCATAGTGCGATAGGAATCCTTTGTCTTGGGTGTTGCAATAACAATTTTTGTGCCATGTCCTCTCACATAATCAAATATTCTATATACCGTACGTTTCACAGAAATAGTTTCAGAAGCAAAATCAATATCACCCCTCTGCAACGCACAAATTTCCCCTATCCTCATACCTGTATATAAAGCCAATGCAATATGTAAATCATTAGGTCTGTATTTTAACGATGAGGTTAATACATCCCATTCATGCTTCGTAAGCACCTTATCCTGATTAAAATTCTTGTGCTCATGCCAACGGAAACCTCTCATTGGATTAGGTAACTGATAACATCTATCTCCAAACGATAATATTGATCTAAATACGACTAAAATAATAGTCAACATAGAATATGAAAATCCACCCTTCCCACCTTTCTTTCCATTTTTCATAAGACTTTGAATCCAATTTTCTATTTCAGGCAGTTTCATATCAAGTATCGTTTTCTCACCCCAGCGCGGAACAAGGTATTTGTTAATTAAATATATGTACGTAGCATAACTGGATTCTTTTACAGTGAGCTGGGCATGTTTCAGCCATAAAGCAGCTAATTCCGCAAATTTTCCAGTAAACTTTGGTCGAACTATTTTATTGGGATGCTGTGCTTTGAAAAGTGCGAGTTTATCTTTGCATTCTTCGTATGAATGCCCATAGATATGTCTATAAATAATCTTTCCATCATCTCCAAATCCTATCTTACAGCGTACCAGCCATCTTCCATCTTTTCTCTGCCTAATATTCTCTCCAACCTTTACCATAAAAACGACCTCCTTTAAAATAAGCTAATTGTAAAAACTTTGTACAGGAAAAAATCAAACAACTCAATTTCACTTTGAAATTCACGATATCGAAAAGCAGGGAGAGAAAAGATATTCGATATTCGATTTTAGCAAATGATGTAATTAAGCGCCCTTACACTCTCTTCCTCTATACATAGATTCCCCATGCACTCATTTTTTCAGCCGCCCGTCAAAAAAGAATCTTATACAGAAAATTTCATTTCCGTATAAGATCCTTTTTTATTGAATATGTTTACTTTCTTTTGGTTAATGCACCCTTGGCCAATTGGTCAGCTCTTTCATTGTATGTCACACCGGTATGACTTTTGACTTTGTGAAAAACAACGGTAATGCTGTCTTTTACAGAAAGATAATAGTTTCTGAGAGCCTGCGTCCCCCTGAGATTGGCTTTCCATTCGCCGGTACACCATTTTTCTATGCCTGCATAGTCATAGTAGAGGTGAATGAGCCTGAACCCATTGTCTATCCCGTACCGGACCGCATACATGGCTCCCTGTACTTCTCCCGCTACGTTTCTCATTTTCGCCAATTCTGTATCTTCCACAGCCTGTGAGGCTTCACCAATAATTTTCCCATCCTGCATCAGTACGGCTCCGAAGGCAAAGCGCCCAGGCTGGCGGGGATCGTAAGATCCATCTACATAAGCCACGAGGCTGTCATCTCCTGCCGTTTCAAAGGCCGCTTCTTTCTGCCCCATAAATTGTTCGGCTTCCTCCCGTGTGGGAAATCCTTTGAATTCCGCGCCCGGAAAACCGGTGACTTCTTTTCTGCACGCTGCCCAGGTAAGAAAAATTCCCGTCTTTCTTCCCTTACGGACAGCATAAAATTTCTTTTTGGGTACTGTCATAAATGATTAACTCCTGATTCATGAATTATATATTCCGAAAAAATTTTTCAAAGCATATGATTCTATTTTATGATAGAATTTACATATGATGATGAATAAACTAACTGTCTTGTTTCCGGCTTTATCCGTTTCTAATTTCAGAAGGTACTGGATCACACAGTGGATCGCTCTTCTGGGATTCTGGCTCCAAATGACGGCCCAGCAGTGGCTTGTCTATGAAATGACTGATTCTGCCGTTCTTCTGGGACTCGTCAGCGCCGCCCAGTTTACCCCGAGTTTTCTTTTTTCCATCGGCGCCGGGCTGGTCATCGACCGGTACAGCCGGCGGAAAATTCTGGTAGTAACCCAGTTCTGTTATATTCTGCAGGCGCTGGCGCTGTCCTTTCTGCTCTGGTCCGGCCATGCTTCTTATGGGTGGATTCTTTTTCTGGCTTTCTTTTTAGGTTCTATTGATGCCGTCGATATGCCCACCCGCCTCGCTTTCATGCCGGAGCTGGTAGGCGGAGAGAAGCTCCGGAGCGCTGTCAGTCTGAATTCGGCCAATTTTAATATTGCCCGCATGATTGGGCCCGCCATGGCGGCGGTTCTTATGTCCCATATGGATTACGGATGGCTGTTTTTTCTGAATGCCGTTTCTCTGCTGCCTATTTTGTATATGTACTCTGTCATGAAAGTTGCAGAGCTTCCCCATACTTCTAAGGGAAATGCCTGGGAGGAGATGAAGGACGGGCTCCGTTATGCCCGGAACAGCCGGACTATATCGGGCAGTCTTCTCTGTATGGCTGTTGTAAGCACGCTGATTCTGAATTTCGGAACTTACGGTCCTCTCTTTGCCGACCGTGTGCTGCATCAGGGCCTGACCGGATTCGGCGCAGTTCTCACTGCCATCGGTGTCGGGTCTCTTGCCGGCGGTTTGTTTTCCGCCACAGGCAAGGGCCGTCCGGACAGCCGTGTATTGTTTTATTCAGCCCTGCTTTCGGGATTTTCTTTAATGGCCGTCAGTTTTGTAAGTTTCTATTGGGCAGCTCTTTTCCTATTTGCACTTTTGGGCCTTTTCAGCATCATTTTCATGATCAACTGCAATACGTCCATACAGATGGCCTCTCCCCCTTCTTATCACGGAAGGGTCATGAGTCTGTATACTTTTGTTTTTCTGGGCACCGCTCCCTTTGGAAGTCTCCTGGTCAGTTCGGCTATGGAAATCATGGGTACTTCTGAAGGCATGATGGCTGCGGGAGCCATAGCGGCAGCGTCTATTTTTCTGATCGGGATTTTGTACCGGATGCACCGCCGGAATGGATGATCCCTGCTTTTTTTTCAGCTGCCAGACCAGCTCCGATGACGTCATCAACTGAAATATTTTCAATCGGCACATAGCGGCCTGTTTTTATATTCTGGTTGACGTGTTCCGGACCCTCCGGCATATCCCATGAGGATAGAGCCGTTGAAAAGGGTCCCAGCGGATGATGGAATTTGGCATTGCTCGGCCCAAACATGGCAATGGTCGGAACTCCGCGGCTGTCTGCCACATACATGGGCCCGCTGTCATTGGTAAAGAACAGGCTGCACCGTCCGGCTGCCGCTATAAATCCGCCCATGCTCAGTTTCCCCGCCGCTGAAACAGCTCCCTTGCGGGACATGGCGGAAACAGCCCGGCTGACCAGTCCTTTTTCACTTTCAATTCCAAAGAAGACAGGACGGTATCCCCGGCCTGCGAAGAAATCAGCCGTCTGGCCGAATTTTTCCGCAGGCCAGTTTTTTTCCGGTGTGGAGCTGCCTGCACTGAATCCCGCCAGGCGTTCTCCCGGCTGAATTCCTGACGCTGTGAAAAATTCATCCGCCTCTTTTTCCCAGCCGGGGCAGGTATAGGTTTTCATGCCGCTGTGTTTCAGATCCTGAACTCCCATGCGCTGCAGTACATGTATATATTTGTCCACAGCATGGCAGTCATAGGTCTCAATGGTCATGGGAAGGTCCATCAGGAAGCGGTCTATTTCTGTGCCTGCTTCTCCCGCCCAGAAGCGGGGATGCATGGCCCATGCCATGACAGAAGTGCGTGCCGTGCCGTGGAGTGTGATCAATATATCCGGGTTCTGTTCCGCCAGTTTCCGTCCGGCTTTCCATGTGGCGCCCAGGCTTTTCTGACTGCCGTGTCTGTCAAAGGGAACAATTTCATCAATGTCCGGATTGTAACGGAGGGCATCCTGAAAGCGGCTGTCTATGACCAGAATAATTTTTGAATGGTCTGCCGCCCGGCGGAGGATTTCCAGAAAAGGCGTAATCGAAATCATGTCTCCGAAATAGAGCATGTACATGACCACAATGGTTTTATGGGTGAGGTCTATTGATTTTTCCGGGGATTTCATAATTTTTCTCCCCGGATCCGGTCAATCATGCGGCTCGTGGAGTATCCTTCCACAAAGGGCAGAATTTCTGTCCGTCCCGCAAATTCACGTCCGGCCACTTCATCAGCCTGATAGTCTCCGCCTTTAACAAGGATATCGGGACGGAGCACGGAGAGCAGTTCTGCCGGGGTATCTTCTTCAAAGAGGACAACTCCGTCCACACAGCGAAGGGATGCCAGGAGAAAGGCACGGTCTTGTTCATTATTGACGGGCCGTGAGGGGCCTTTTAGTTTTCTCACGGAGCTGTCCGCATTGAGTCCTACGAGCAGATGGTCTCCCAGAGCCGCCGCCTGCTGAAGATAGGTAATGTGCCCTCTGTGAAGGATATCAAAGCATCCGTTGGTAAAAACAACTTTTTCTCCCCGTTTCTGCCATTCTTTCACATAGGAAGCGGCTTCTTTCCAGGAAAAAATTTCCGGAAGCACCGGCGCTCTCCTGTTGGCTCCGGTCCATGCGGAAAGGAATTCGCTTCCATGAATCGAATAGGTTCCCACTTTTGCCACAACGACGCCCGCTGCTGTATTGGCCAGACGAAGCAGTGTTTCTGTGCCGATGCCTGCCGCACATCCTGCAGCCAGTACCGCCATAACGGTATCTCCTGCGCCGGATACGTCAAACACGTCCTGGGCCATGGCGGGGCAGTGAAAGATTGCCCCTTCTTCCGCACAGGTAATGCCTTTTTCCGACCGGGTTACAAAAAGCCGGCGGAGTTTAAATTTGTCCCTCAGGAATTCCGCCGCCCTGCCTACCTCGCCGTCTTCATTCTTCACGGTTTTTCCTACGGCCTGTGACAGTTCGTTCAGGTTCGGTGTAACAGCGGATGCCCCTGTGTATCTTGTCCAGTCGCTGCCTTTCGGGTCCACCAGCACCGGAATATCCCATTTTTCTCCGGCCTTAATGACGGCCTGCGCCAGACTGTCCGTCACCACGCCTTTTCCGTAGTCGGACAGGATGATGCTGTCCAGGCCTTTGCCCCGGCAGGCCTCCAGCCATTGAAGGATATGTTCTTTTTCTTCTTCAGATACGGTCCTTTTTTCTTCGAAGTCAAGACGCAGCATCTGCTGTCTGGACCCGAGGATTCTCATTTTGGCGGTTGTAGAAAATCCGGGTACGGTAAGTATCCCGGAGGATCCGATATGCCTCTGCTCCAAAAGTCCGAAGAGCCTGCGCCCGCTTTCGTCATTTCCGCAGAGTCCGCACAGTTCGGTGCAGACTCCCATGGCGCTCAGATTGGCGGCTGTATTGGCCGCGCCGCCCGGTACGGATCTTTCTGATTCCACCAGATTCACCGGTACCGGCGCTTCCGGTGATATGCGGCTCACTTTTCCAAAAACGTAGCGGTCCAGCATCACGTCGCCGATAACCGCTATCCGCAGCCGGGGCAGACTGGATGTAATAAACTGTTCTCCCGCCGCCGCGCTGTTATTTTCTGTTTCAATCATTTCTGTTCCCCCTTCGCACGGTTTTCGGAAACAACCTGCTTTATCAGAGATATCCACTGTTCCCATATCCGGACGGGCTTGTAGGCTTCCATGTCTTTGCGGGCCTGTTTGCCCATGGCTCTCCGTTTTTCCGGATCTTCCATCAGCGTGCGCAGCGCTTCTCTGAAAGCTTCTTCGCCGTCTTCGCAGAGGAGTCCGTTTTCTCCATGCCGGATCAGTTCATTGACAGCCGGGCAGGACCGGAATCCCACAGCGGGTATGCCTGCGCTCATGGCTTCGGTCAAAGCCAGCGGAAAGCCTTCATGATGGCTGGGGAAAGCGAAGATATCCGTTTCTTTCCATACTTCTGCCATATCGGAGGTCACTCCCCGCAGATGTACTTTTTCTCCCAGTCCGTCACGGGCGGTCATGGCTTTCAGAGCCGCTGCATAGGCTCTGTCGTCTCCGGCCCCCCACAGATCGGTCTGCCATCCGGGAAAATCCCGGACCAGCCCGGAAAAAGCTCCGATCAGAATATGCTGGCGCTTGGTGCTTCCCGTCAGACGGCCCACACAGGTAATCCGGTGTATTTCTCTTTCCTGCCCCGGATCAGTCATAACAGGGCTCTGTCTGACGGCATTGGGAATCGCCGTAAACCGGTCATAATCCAGGTAGGCCCGGGCCCGGGGAATAAACGACGGCAGCAGCACCTGAATGGCGGCGCTTTTCAGCAGCGCCGCTTTTTCTGTATCCGGCGCATGGGCCAGAATTTCTTCCGGATCATTGTGAAACATGGAGATCACGGGAATGGATGTATGTACATCCGAAAGCAGAATTTTCCCCGTGGGCTCGCGGAAGGAAATGATCACATCAGGCGCGGTTTTTTCCAGAAGCGCCCGTACCGGGCCGCACAGGCTCCGGGACAGTCTTTTTTCACTGACGGCGCGGGCTTTCTCTTCACTGAAGGGACGGACTGCTTCACGAAGAAGCTTCAGCACGGCTGAAGGGGAAACAGCCGGTCCCCAGGGAAGATGGTACAGGTTATAGACCGGTATGTTCCGGTTCATGGGGAAAAAGGGATTTCCTTCTTCCGGGTCGCTGAAGGCCGCATATACTTCGCAGTCTTTTGCACAGAGGGCGTCCGCCATGTCACTGAGCACATGTTCGATGCCTCCGCTGTAATGAACAAATTTGTGAAAATCAGCCAGCAGTATTTTCATGTATGTCTCCCCGTATTACAGAGTATTCCGGACGGTCTCCGGGTATCAGGATTCTACGTGGTAATAGGATTTATACCACCGGGCAAACCGGCGCAGTCCTTCTTCCAGAGGCGTATTCGGTGCAAATCCGAAATCCCGCTGCAGTGCGCTGATGTCCGCATAGGTCTGGTAAACATCGCCCGGCTGCATGGGAAGGTATTCTTTCTCCGCCGTACATCCCATTTCTTTTTCCAGAATATGGATAAAGTCCATCAGTCTGACAGGATGGTTGTTGCCTATGTTGTAAATTCTGTAAGGATCACTGTCTTCTGTCTTTTCCGGAGGACAGGCCTGTATGCGCATAATGCCTTCTATAATGTCGTCAATGTAGGTAAAATCACGCTGCATGTCTCCATGATTGAAGATCCGTATGGGTTCTCCCCTCACCATTTTGCCGGCAAAGCTGAAGTAGGCCATATCCGGTCTTCCAAAAGGGCCGTATACTGTAAAAAAACGGAGTCCTGTGGAAGGAATTCCGTATAAATGGGCATAGGTATAGGCCATGAGCTCATCGGATTTTTTGGTTGCCGCATAGAGGCTGATCGGATGATCTACAGGATCATCTACCGAAAAAGGCACTTTCTTCTGGGATCCGTATACAGAAGAGCTGGACGCAAAAACCAGGTGGCTTACCGGGAAATGACGGCAGGCTTCCAGTATATGAAAAAATCCTACAATATTTGACTGGATATAGGATGCGGGATGATCAATGCTGTACCGGACCCCGGCCTGGGCCGCCAGATTCACTGCCGTATCGGGATGAAAGGTATTGAACAGACGGTCAACGGTCTCTTTGTCAGCCAGGTCTCCTTTGACAAAGGAATAATCGCCTCCCATTTCTTTGAGGCCGGAAATTCTGTCTTCTTTCAGCTTCGGGCTGTAATAGTCGTTCATATTGTCCAGTCCGCATACGGAGAAGCCCTCCCGGATCAGCCGCTTCGACAGATGATATCCAATAAATCCGGCGCCGCCGGTCACTAAAATTTTCCCTTTTTGATTCATCTTATCACTTCCGTTTTTTTCTATTATACCAAATCTTTTATCTCCGCAGAATAGAAGAGCGTTCTCTCTATGAAATCCCGGCAGAAAACATGTATAATAATAATGAAAATGATTCAAGGAGGAATCTCTTATGAAAATTGCTGTTGCCGGTATCGGATATGTGGGCCTGTCCAATGCCATTCTTCTTTCCCAGCATAACGATGTCCGGGCCGTGGATATACAGGAGGAGCGTATCCGTATGGTCAATGACAGGGTCTCCCCTGTGGCCGACTCTTTTATGACTGCTTATCTGCGGGAAAGGAATCTGTCTCTCAGCGCTACGTCCGATGGTTCCGCCGCCTATCAGGAAGCCGACTGGATCGTTATTGCCACACCGACGGATTACCGTCCGGAGAAGGGGAGTTTTGATACTTCTTCTGTGGAATCTGTGCTGGGCCAGATCGATCAGTGCGGATCCCGCGCAGCGGTTGTCATTAAATCCACAGTGCCCATCGGATATACTGTGAGAATGCAGAAGCTTTTCCCCCGGCTGACGCTTTTATTTTCACCGGAATTTCTGCGGGAGGGCAAGGCGCTGTATGATAATCTT
>DIDD01000066.1:16184-18770 GCA_002417965.1 Veillonellaceae bacterium UBA5809 | reverse complement strand
CCGGAACGCCTGCTTATTCGGCGGATCTGCATATTCATCAAATTATAGAAGCCGTCTGCGCAAAGCGGAGTGTCTATCATATCGAGGATTTTTATCTTGAAAGGGTTCTTGATCAGGGAGAAGCGGTTTACCGGCAGCAGATCATGAGAGACATTGATGAAAAGGAAATCCGGCAGGGGCTGGAGTCTTTTTCTGCATCCATGAGGACCATGAAACAGATTATGGACAGACGGAATCAATTGTATTATGAGCCGGCAATGGAAAGAGAGGTGCTCAGTGCTGAATCAGTTTATGCAGAGACACTGGCGGCCCTGATGCAGTTGTTGGAATCAGCATCTCTCCAGTCGGGAGAGATGAATGGACTGAAGTTTTATCTAAAGGATTATCTTTCTTCTTCTATATTTACAGAAATGCAGGAACACGCCCGTCATTTGAAGAGCCTGCTGGATCAAGTGCGGTACAGTTTGAAAATTCGGGGAAATGTTATCGAAGTGGCCCCTGAGAGTTCTGCTCCTCTGCTGGATCAGGAGGTAAAACAGTTTTTTAAAAAATTTGAGGGAGATTTTGCACGCGGACAGCCTCATCCTGCCAGAAGTGTGTATTTGAACAGTGTTGAGACAAGAATTTTGGATCAGGCATCTATTCTTTATCCGGAAGCATTTGAGGCACTCAAAAAATTTGCAGAGAATTATGCGTCTTTTGCAGATCCGGTGATAACCCGGTTTGAACGGGAGGTACAGTTTTATCTGGCGTGGCTGGATCTGATGGATTATTTCCGGACGAAGGGATTCTATTTCTGTGATCCAGTACTGACTGAAGAAGGAGAAACGGTCTTTACGGAACAGGCTTTTGATATGGCATTGGGACTCCAGATGAAAAATGGGAAAGACACGCTGGTGACCAATAGTTTTCAATTGGCGCCCTATGAGAGAATTGTCATTGTCACTGGTCCGAATCAGGGGGGAAAAACGACATTTGCCCGGCTCTTTGGACAGATATTCTTGGCAGGGGGATTGGGACTCCCCGTACCTGGCCTAAAGGCGCAGATTTTTCTTCCGGATCAGATTTTTACACATTTTGAAAGACAAGAGAAAGAGACGGCCATTCACGGAAAACTGGAGGATGATATTCTCAGAATTCATAAGATTACTCATGATATGACAGGGAAAAGCATCGTGATCATGAATGAAATGTTCAGTTTTACTTCATTGGAGGATGCTCTTTGGCTGGGACGGAAAATTTTGGATAAAATGACAGCATGCCGGACCTTGTGCCTGTATGTCACATTTTTGGATGCTTTGGCATCTTTTGGAGATCATACCGTCAGCATGTCCAGCCGTATGCCGGATGAGCAGGGACAGCACCTATATCAGATTATACGGAGACCAGCTGACGGCAAGGCTTATGCCATGCGTATTGCTGAAAAATATAGAATTACATCACAGTGGATTAGGAGGAGGATTCAGTCATGAAAGCATTTCTGCTTTATCCGGATCAGGATTTCCAAATTTCCCAGACGGATCCGTCCCATGCAAAGGAATTGACAGAAGATTTGTCTCTGGATGTTCTGTTTGATGCCATGGCGGGAGAAGACAAATTTATACACAGTATTGTACGGGCGGTGGTTCTGAATGGATGCAGGACTCCTGATGATATGATTTACCGGCAGGATATTTTAAAGGACTGCATGGCTTATCATGATGAGATATGCAGACTGTATGATACGGCCTGCCGGGCAGAGGAGAACCGGGAAGGGCACCTGCTGCTGTCTTATATGAGCACACCGGATTATACGGTTATGGCTTCTGTACGTTCGATGGAGACAATGCTGCCCTTTCTGCGTCTTCTTCAGGAACAGGCGGCCTCCTTGGGCCAGTACAGCCATTCCGCAGGATTGTCCCGATTTTGCCGTATGATTTGTGAGGAACTAAGTCAGTCTTATCTGGATGAAATGGAAAGTTATTTAAAAAAGCTCAGATTTCGTCAGGGCATCTGTCTGAATGGAAATACAGGAGAATGCCTGCGCAGTGATTTTTATGAACTCCGAGATATTCAGGAATCTAAAAAAAGTTTTTGGTGCCGGTGGATACCGGAACGGAAAAATGCAAACACTTTTGAAATTGATCCCCGCGATGAATCCGGATTCCGGGCTTTGTCAGAAATTAGAAATCAGGGAATGGAGGCATTGGCATGGTCGGTTTCTAAATCACAGGAACATATTTTTCAATTTTTCAAATCTTTGAAAAAAGAACTGTCTTTTTATATAGGATGCCTGAATCTCGAAAAGAAATTGGAAACTTTGGGCGCTGTATGGTCATTTCCTGTCATTGGTCCTAAAAATACAGTCAAAATGCAGTTCAGCGGGTTATACCAGATCAGTCTGGCACTGCATGAAGGGAGAGCTGTATCAGGCAATACCGTGGATGCTTCGGGGAAAAATCTGATCATAGTTACCGGCGCCAACCAGGGAGGAAAGACTACTTTTTTAGTCAGTGTGGGACAGGCTTTTTTAATGATGCAGTGCGGGATGTTCGTGGGAGCGCAGAATTTTTCTGCCAGTGTCTCTGCCGTTTATACTCATTTTAA
>DIDD01000066.1:0-16089 GCA_002417965.1 Veillonellaceae bacterium UBA5809 | reverse complement strand
GCGGGAAGCTGGATGAGGAACTGCACCGGCTCAGCGCAGTGGTTGACTGTATTCATTCAGGAGATCTGATCCTTATGAATGAGTCTCTGGCTTCAACAAATGAAGCCGAAGGATCGGCCATCGCGGAACAGGTCATAGAAGCGCTGACTCAAATGGGAATCAGAGTTATCTTTGTCACACATTTTTTTCAGTTTTCCGGGCAGAGGTACCAAATGAAACGGGACTCGGACTTGTTTTTGAGGGCTAACCGGGAAGCTGACGGGAGCCGGAGTTTCCGGTTGGTGACTGCACCGCCGTTGACCACAAGCTTCGGTCAGGACATTTACAGGAAGATTTTTGAAAATGCGGACATAACGGAGGTTTTGAAATCTGGAGATAGAAGAGCCTGAAAATAATTCAAAGAAATGGATATTCTAAGGTCTCCAGGATCAGGTGAACAGGAGGGAAAGGAACATGAAAAATCAGAGTGTCATTGAAGAAGTCCGGGCTATGGAGATTTTGGATTCCAGGGGCAATCCAACAGTCCGTGTCCATGTAAGGATACAGGGCGGACAGCAGGTGTCTGCCTCGGTGCCGTCAGGAGCTTCAACAGGCCAGTATGAAGCTGTTGAAATGCGGGACGGAGATCCGCGTCGATATCATGGGCTGGGAGTGTTAAAAGCCGTGCAAAATATTAATGAAGTGATTGCGCCCCGCCTGATAGGAAGAAATGCAGAAAAACAAAAGGAAATTGACTGTTTTCTCTGTGAACTGGACGGAACATCTAATAAGTCATTTCTGGGAGCCAACGCCATTCTGGGAGTTTCCATGGCCGTTGCCAAAGCTGGCGCTTCCGCAGAAAAGCTGCCTCTGTATGAGTGGCTGGGCGGACGGAAAGCAGTCCGTCTTCCCATGCCCATGATGAATATTTTAAATGGAGGAAAGCATACACATGGTGGACTTACGTTTCAGGAATTCATGATTGTGCCTGTGGGAGCCCCATCTTTCAGGGAAGCACTTCGGTATGGGGCGGAGATATTTCATTCGTTGAAAATATTGTTGGAGGAACGGGGCTGTGTCTCCTCTGTAGGAGATGAAGGCGGATTTGTTCCCTCTATTAAAGGCCCTGAGGAGGCGTGCGAACTGATTCTGAAGGCGGCGGAACGGGCCGGGTATATGCCGGGCAGGGATATCTGTCTGGCATTGGATCCGGCGGCCACATCTTTTTTGCAGAATGGACTTTACATGATCCCGGAATTGGAGGAAAAGGGGAAAACCAAGGAGGAACTGGAGGAGTTTTATCTGCAGATGATTCAAAAATATCCTATTGTGTCCTTGGAAGACGGATTCGCGGAAACCGACTGGGATGGATTCAGGGAGCAGACTAAGCAGATGGGGGATCATCTGCAGATTGTCGGGGATGATTTATTTGTGACGAATTCACGTCTGATCAAACAAGGAATTCGGGAAAAGAGTGCTAATGCCGTTCTAATTAAACTGAATCAGATCGGCACTGTGTCAGAGACCATAAAAGCTGTGAATTTGTGCCGGAAAGCAGGTTGGAATTATGTGATATCCCATCGCTCAGGAGAAACTGAAGATTCATTTCTGGCTGATTTTGCCGTTGCCATGAAAGGAGGACAGATCAAAACCGGATCGCTTTGCCGGGGGGAAAGGACAGCCAAATATAACCGTCTTCTTGAGATTGAGGAAGAATTGGGAGATAGGGCTGTATTCACAAATCCTTTTCAGAGTGATATGAGAATTCCTTTTTTTGATTGAGGACTCTCTTTATTGAGCATCAATCAGTACAACGCCCCCGGCTAAGCCGGGGGATATTTTTTGGCTCTGCTGCAGATAAGAAATAGAACCCCTGGTATTATGGGCAGCAAGAGACGGAATATACGTCTCCTTGACGTAAAGAAGCGAATCGGGTATTATATAGACCGATCGGTCTATATGCTTACACAGGAGATGCAGCCCATGAAATCCAATGTCAAACAAAAAATCATTGAAACAGCTTCAGAGCTATTTCAGATCAAGGGTATCGGGGCTACGGGGCTGAGTGAAATCCTTCAGCGCAGCGGGGCCCCGAAGGGATCGCTGTATTATTATTTCCCCGGAGGAAAAGAAGCTCTGGTGGAAGCTGCGGCAGAGAATGCAGCCCGTATCATCTGTGAAAAGATACAGGAGGGCATGGCTGATGAGAAAGATCCTGTGCATGCGGTGCAGCATGTCATTGAGGGAATGGAAAAGGCTTTGTCCCGGGAGGGACGCCTTCACAATCTTTCTATCAGTCTTATTGCGTTAGAGACATATTTATCAGACGACCGGCTCCGGGGAGTATGTCACAAGGCTTTTCTGGCTATGGAAAGATTGTATGCTGAACGGATGAAGCTGGGCGGCATTCCTTCTCCGGAAGCAGAGGAGCTGGGATGTGTGATTCAGAGCCTGATTGAAGGGGCACTGATTCTGTCTGTTACAGGCCGGGACAACCGTCCTCTGCGCGCGGCGGGAATGCAGGTTGCCTGGCTGATCCGCCGCCATCAGCAGGGTTAACCTGCTTTTCTTTTTATCCATATATTATACAGACCGGTCTATTTATTTTATTTGCCGTGATTTATGTGAGGAGTTGTGATTATGTCTAACGAAGTATCGGTTTCCTCTGAAAAGGTTCAGATATGGCCGATTATGATTTCATTTTTAATCAGCGGGTTTATCGGTATGTTCAGTGAAACGGCATTGAATATCGCATTGAGTGATCTGATGGAAATTTTTCATATAACCCCGTCAACAGTACAGTGGCTGACGACTATTTATTTGCTGACTTTTGGCATTCTGGTGCCGGTGTCAGGTTTTTTTATGAAGCGGTTTACCACACGGCAGTTGTTTGTGACATCGCTCTTGTTTTCTGTTGCGGGCTTTGCCGCGGCGGCGACGGCACCCAGTTTTGAGGTTCTGCTGGCGGCCCGGGTCGGTCAGGCAATAGGCAGCGCCCTTCTGCTTCCGCTTATG
The DNA here is from genome assembly GCA_002417965.1 of Veillonellaceae bacterium UBA5809. Taxonomy (GTDB): domain Bacteria; phylum Bacillota; class Negativicutes; order Veillonellales; family Dialisteraceae; genus UBA5809. The sequence goes on along the minus strand of DIDD01000066.1, from coordinate 13,095 downwards.
TTTAATACGGTGCTCCTTATCTTCCCGCAGGAAAAAAGAGGAACCGCCATGGGAATTGTGGGATTCGTCATTATGTCAGCACCGGCAGTAGGACCCACACTGGCCGGTTTCATTACAGAGAGTATGAGCTGGCACTGGATCTTTTGGATTTCAGAGCCGTTTTTGATTTTGTCACTGCTTTGCGGACTCCGATATATGAGAAATGTCTCAGTCATTACAAAACCGAAAATTGATGTTCTTTCTGTTGTCCTCTCAACTATTGGATTTGGAGGTATTGTTTTTGGTTTCAGTCAGGCAGGGGAGGTTCTTGACTGGACGAGTGCTCCCGTTATGATTCCTCTGATTGCAGGAAGTGCCGCCTTATGCATTTTTTCACTCCGGCAGATGGCGCTGAAACAACCGGTGCTTAATTTACGGGTATTCCGTTACCCTCTGTTTACATTGGGAATTTTGCTTGTGATTCTCTGTATGATGGTGATTCTGGCATCTGTCATTCTGCTGCCCATTTATCTGCAGGAGGGACTGGGGATCTCTATGATTCTGGCAGGTCTGATCATGATGCCGGGCGGGATTATCAACGGAATTATGTCACAGGTTACAGGGCGTCTGTTTGACTGGATAGGTCCCCGGGGTCCTGTGATTTCAGGAGCATTGCTGATGACAGCGGTTGTTTTCCTTCTTTCTCGTATGACGGCTGACACATCACCGGTTTTTGTAATTGCCATGCATTCTTTTCTAATGATGGGAACCGCTATGGTGATGACGGCGGCTCAGACCAATGCACTGAACCAGCTTCCCCATATTCTTTATCCTGACGGGACGGCCATTATGACGACGCTGCAGCAGGTTGCGGGTGCTGTGGGTACAGCGCTGGGCATGTGCTTTCTCTCAGTGGGGCAGCAGGCCTATCTGGCAGTTCATGAGGCAGGTGCAGATATACAGGCTGCGTCTGTGGCGGTTGGTACACAGCAGGCTTTTTCTTTTTTGACTTTGGTTTCTGCAGCGGCCCTGGTGCTTTCATTATTTATTAAATCATCAAAGAGATAAATCCACAGGGGGGAAGTGCCGGGACGGTGTGATTATTTTTGCGGCATCATAAAAGCAGGCCTTTGGGGAGGGCCTGCTTTTATGATGGAAGGATATACCGGGGAATCAGCCCCATACTTCATCAGCAATTTCTTTTACAAGAGCAATTTTTTTCCACTGGTCAGCTTCTGTCAGAATATTGCCTTCTTCTGTGGAGGAAAATCCGCATTGTGTGCTCAGGCAGAGTCTGTCCAGGGGAATATAACGGGAGGCCTCCTGAATGCGGGTTTTAATGGCAGCTTTGTTTTCCAGACGGGGCTGTTTGGAGGTGACCAGTCCCAGTACAACGATCTTGCCGGGGGATACGTATTGCAGGGGGACAAAGTCGCCGGAACGGTCATCGTCAAATTCCAGATAGTAGGCATTGACATTTTCCTGACCGAAAAGGATTTCAGCTACCGGAGCATACCCGCCGCTGGTTGCCCATGTGGAATGGTAATTTCCCCGGCACACATGGGTATTGATGACCAGATCGGCCGGCAGTTCTGCAATGGCGCTGTTATTCAGACGGAGATAGAGTTTCTGAAGTGACTTTACATCCGCCTCGCCGCCGGCCTGGTTTTTCCAGTAGGAAGTGTCACAGAGCATTCCCCAGGTGCAGTCATCAAGCTGCAGATTCCGGCAGCCTTCTTCATAAAGTGCGAGAATGAAATCATGATAGGCTTTTATGAGATCATGGCAGGCGTCTTCACGGTCAGGATAAATCTGATCAAGAGAAGCTGCATTTTTACCCCGCACCAGCTCGGAGAAGAACTGGGCCGGGCCCGGAATTGTCTGGCGGGTGAGCGCCCGGTTTCCTGTGATTTTTTTTAAAAACCGGTAATGTTCCAGAAAAGGATGCCCGGTGAAATGAATTTTTCCGACCGCACGGGCGGAGTCGCGCCGTGTTTCTTCCCCATGAAAGAGATAACCCTGCTCCATGACATTGTGTTCTATGCCATCAAACCCCCACATGAAATCCAAATGCCAGTAGCTGCGGCGGAATTCTCCGTCGGTCACAGACTGCAGACCGGCAGCAATTTCCTGATCCACCAGACGGCGTATACATTCATTTTCCGTTTCACGCAGGTTATCGGCACTCAGAGTATGGGCGGCAAAGTCTGCACGGGCCTGTTTCAGTGCGGCAGGCCGCAGAAAGCTTCCTACAATATCATAGCGGAACGGGGCATGGGTTCTTTGGGTAAATTGTGACATAAGGGACATCTCCTTTATACATAAAAGGCAGCAGATTCCTGCGCCGGATACAAAAAACGGCTGTCTCTGCAGACAGCCGTTTGAATCAATCTAATCAAATTTCATCTGCCGTCCTTATAAGCGGACGCTGGAATTGGCACCTTGTTCAAGGAATGGTTGCCGCAGCTTCATGGGGCCAGTCCCTCAGCTGCTCTGGATGAATCTTATGAAGTTGTGTTTATGATAGCGCGGCATCGTCTTTCTGTCAAGGTGATTTTAATTTTTGGGGCACAAGAGGATATTGCGGTACTGCAAGCACGCATGATATAGTGGGTGAAATTGAAGGGAATTCAGAGAGTTAACGGAATAAAACCGGAGCGAAAAAGGAAATAAATATTATGGAATATAAAAAAATGCGGAGATCAGAAAAATTAATGAGTACGGAGGATACAGAAGAGGTGCTGAGAAAGGCGCCTTTCGGCACACTGGCATGCGTGGATGAGGGCGGATATGCTTATTCCGTTCCTCTCCATTTTGTTTATGAAAACCGCCGGATTTATTTTCATTCGGCACGGGAAGGCAGGAAGCTGGACTGCATGAGGCATCATCCCTCTGTATCTTTTTCAGCAGTATCATGGTACCGCATTCTTCCTGAAAAATTCGATACAGAATATGACAGCGCCGTGATTTTTGGAGAAGCCCGATGTCTGGATGGCACTTCGGAAAAACAGGAAGCGCTGCAGGCGCTTCTTAGTAAATATTCAGCGCCTTATCAACAGGAAGGAATGGCTTATATAAAACAGGCCGGAGAGCATACTTCCGTATGGGCGGTTGATATACGCCATATGACAGGGAAAAGAGGACGGTAAGAGCGAATAGATGTATATTACAATAAAACATCCCCCAGGTAGGATTATACTTGGGGGGATGTTTTATGTTTCTTATCTTTTTTGGGGGGAAAGTCTTAGCCCATTATGTCTGAAACAATAGATCCTACCAGCTGCATATTCAGAACAGTCAGGACGACAGCGCATATCCAGCCAGTACAGGTTATCCATGTACGGTTTTTGAAGCGTTGCCCCATGATTTTTGCAGAACCGGTAAAGTATACAAGGGGGATCATGGAAATAGGGAGTGCGACACAGAGAAAGACCTGTGAATAGATCAGCAGATTGTCCAGGGCCGTTTCATTGCCGCCGTACCATAAAGTACAGAACATGACGGGGATGACGGAAATCAGCCGGGTTACCAGACGGCGCAGCCACAGGGGAATCTTCATATGAATAAACCCTTCCATGACAATCTGGCCGGTCAACGTTCCTGTAATTGTGGAGTTTTGTCCGGAAGCCAGGAGGGCGACCGCGAAGAGAATACCCAGAAGCGGGCTGGCAGCGGGTCCTGCGATTGACGGATCCTGCAGGGCATTGAAGAGAGCGGAGAAAGTACCCAGATCACTGGATGTTCCAAAAAAGAGGGCGCTGCCCAAAATGAGAAGCAGGCAGTTCACAATAAAAGCCACTGAGAGCTGAATATTGGAATCCCAGGCGGCAAACCGTACAGTTTTGGCAAGAGAGGCCTCATCGGTACGGTCATATTTCCTTGTCTGTGCAATGGAGGAATGAAGATATAGATTGTGAGGCATGACTGTGGCGCCTATAATGCCCAGTGCCATCACCAGCTGGTCATGATGGAGAATTTCCGGTTTGGGAATAAAACCGTTCAGCAGGGGGCCTATCTGCGGATCAGCCAGCATCACTTCATAAAGGAAAACAGCCATAATGACAGTAATGAGGCAGGCTACAAGGGCTTCAATGCGCCGGAAGCCGAAACGGGTTAAGAGAAGCAGCAGGAGTACATCAAACACGGTGATCATGACACCCAGAGAAAGGGGAATGGCAAAGAGCAGCTGCAGGGCAATGGCCCCGCCGATGACTTCTGCGATATCAGTGGCCATAATAGCCAGCTCGGTAATGATCCAAAGAATAAATCCGGTTTTCCGTCCTGTATGGGCCCGCGTGGCCTGGGCCAGATCCATCTGCGTGACAATCCCCAGCTTGGCGGACATGTACTGCAGCAGCATGGCAATGGCGCTGGAGATGGCAATGACTGAGAGAAGAAGATAACCGAACTGTGCACCGCCGCCGATGGAGGTGATCCAGTTGCCGGGGTCCATATAACCTACGGCGACCAATGCACCGGGACCTGAAAAAGCCCAGAGGTTTTTTAAGAAATGATTGGTGGAAGGAATCTTTACCGTGTTATTGATTTCTTCCAGACTGGGGCCGTTTGGCCGTTTGATAATTTGTTCCATAAATCATGTCCCTTCACGAAAAGTTTGTTTGGCGTAAATGATAATAATTATCACTTATGGAATTATCGTATCTCTTTTCGATTTAGAATGCAAGGCACTTTTTTTATAAAACTGAGTGATAAAATGATAATTATAAAAAAGTGCTGCAGAATAACATAAGCAGGAGTATTCAAGGAAGAAAGGAATCTTCCTTGAAGCAGCAGTTTCTTAAAATGACAAACGGCGGCAGACGGAAAGGGCGAATATGCCAGCCAAAACAATCGGAGGCCTGTTTTTCCATAAGTTTAAAAGATTTTCTAATTTGACAACGATTTTTCTGTCCGTATATGGGGAAAACAGAAAAATATGAACAGCCGGCTTCCTTTTGCGGGTGCAGGTCTTGTGAAAAACCGGATTAACCGAGTATAATTTAAGATGCAAAGGAGGGGGTGCACTTTGGATATCGACTTCCATTTTGGAACGACGTATGTATTATCCCGTTGGTCAGGTTTTGACAGCCGCCGTGCAAAAGCGATTGCAGCCAGTTCCCAGCTGGTGGATGAGAATACGCTGCAGATGGCGGAACCTTACCAGGGGAGGCCTACAGGACACGCAGCCTGGGAAAATGTAACCAATGCCGATCACAATAATGATGTGTGGATTCCTTTTCATTTTCTTCCGGGGCTGTCGGGAGAGACAGCGGAGGAACGGCTGGTGTGCAGGAAAAACAGTGCCGTGGCGCAGGAAATGATTCATGCGGTTCCGCAGGTGACTGATCAGTACGGCACGTTGTTTCAGCTGGGGACTACTGTCCATACCTATGCCGATACCTGGGCGCACCAGGAGTTTTCAGGACTGGCAGATTCCATTAATCTGGTAACGGCTCTGGAATCGGTAGGAATTCAGCTGCAGCTTCATAAAAACAGCACAGTCAATGAAATCGTTGAAGATGTAGTTCATTCTGTAACTAATCTCTTTGCCCGCGGAACCGGTGCATTAGGGCATATGAGTGCGCTCCACTGGCCGGATATGCCCTTCCTGGAGTGGAAAAGCAAAGAAAAATTTCCTGCAGGGCGGAAAAACTGGGATGAGTTTATGGAAGCCAGCGGAGAGGTGTTTAAGGTTCTTTCTTTTCAGGCAGGGGGAACAGAAAAAATGCTTTCTGCGAAACAAAGAGGACAGCTTATGGAATCTTTCCGGGAGATTCACAGTACTGATTTCAATGAACGGAATGATGAGTGGGTCAGACGGATTCAGGCGAATCAGTTCGGGTTTGCCGATTTTGACGAAGAAGACCGTCATGTGGTGTATGATGCCAATTATATCCTCCATAATCCGGATTTCTGCCGTCAGTTTTATCAGGCTGTAGATCAGCAGTACCAGTGGGTGAGAAACAGACTGGACGGGGAACATTTGGATATTGAATGGGGAGAGTAAGAGGCTTTTTATATTTGGGGGCGGCTGCAATCCGGCGGCTCCATGAATGTATCATGAGGTGTTATGCAGAAAGGGGCATTTATGATGAAAATGAAAACAATGATAGCCGCAGCCATGATCGGGGCAGCCTGCCTGACGGGATCAGCCTATGAGGCAGAGGCTGCAGGGAACGGATATGTTAATCTGGAAGCGGTGATTGCGTCTTCACCGGACTTTCAGCAGGCCAGTAAGAGCCTCGCTTCAGAGCAGTCCCGTCTGCAGCAGGAATATAATACAGAATCCAAGAGTATGTCTGATCAGGATAAAGCTGCTCTGCAGCAGAAACTGAACCGCCAGCTGGTTGATGCGCAGCAGCGCCTCATGCGTCCTGTGCAGGATAAGTTGAGACAGGCTGTCCAGAAAGCGGCCAGGGACAAACAGGTGGATTTTGTAGTTTCTTCAGGAGTTGTGCTGTACGGCGGCACAGATTTGACAGAAGCTGTTAAAGCAGCCATGAAATAAATCCGCAGGGAGAGAAAAAAGTAAGAGGCCGTGAAACCTTGGGATTTCACGGCCCTTTTTGGTGTTGGGGGGATAGGTGAGTGAAGACAGAAGAAAAAGAGGAAATGCTTGCGGTATTGAATCAATTGGCGGAGGGAACATTGGCGGAGACGCTGGGAATCCGTTTTATTGACGGAAGTGAGGGGGAATTGGTGTCTTCTATGGAAGTGACGGATGCAGTCCGTCAGCCGTACGGACTTCTTCACGGAGGCGCCAGTCTGGCCATGGGTGAAACCACAGCGTCTTTTCTGTCAGGATGGGAGGTTATGAAAGAGGGGAAATCGGCTGTGGGCATTTCTCTGGAGGCACAGCATCACCGGCCCGTCCGGGGTGGTCTTGTTATATGCCGGGCAGTATTGGAGCGGAAAGAGAAGAACCGCCATGAGTGCCGCATGGAAATCCGAGACGGACGGGGGCGTCTGATATGTACACTGCATATGATCAATGCGGTGCTGGAAAGAAAGAGAGATGTCGGATCTGAGGAACAGTAATCATCCGGAATCAACCTGAAAAAAGCATGTGCTGAAGACGGTCCGCTTCAGCGCATGCTTTTTTGTCAGTGCAGTTTTGTTTATTCTGTAACAGTCAATTTTAATACATCCGGCCGTGCATAATGACCGCATACATCAAATTCCATGCGGCTCATGGGTACTTTTCTCATATCCAGATCAGCATAGATAACAGCTTCCCGGTCCCAAACAGGAACTGTCTCTTCGTGACCATAAGGGTTGATAATGCAGCTGCCTCCGCGGCATACTGTTTTCGGAAGCCGGGCCAGTTCATCAGGACAGTGCAGGACGGAAGCGGGGTACATGTCTTTTGTGAAATACATATCACAGTTAATAAAATAGCACCGTCCCTCCAGTGCAATGTGCCGGATAGTGTTCTGCCACTCCGGATTGTCATTTGTGTTGGGAGATATATACAGGGTAATTCCCTTCTGATACAAAGCTGCGCGGGCCAGAGGCATGTAGCTTTCCCAGCAGATCATACTGCCCATGGGGCCCCAGGGAGTCTGTGCTACAGGGAAGAAATCTCTGTCGGCGTCTCCCCATACCACACGCTCCGCGCCGGTGGGCTTCAATTTCCGGTGGACGGAAGTCAGTTCTCCGTCAGGAGAGAAAAATAAGTTTGAATTATATAATGTGCCTGTGACGGCATCCCGTTCAGATACACCGATACTGATAAACACGCCGGCTTCTTTGGCGGCCCTGCCGATGAGCCGGGTTTCTTCACCGGGAACGATAATGGAATTATCATAATACAGTTTCCAGTCCTTCCTGCCGTCTTCTGTGCGGCTTCCTACCGTAAATCCAAAGGTCATTCCATAAGGATAGCCCGGAATAAACAGCTCAGGGAATACAATGAGCTCCGCTTTTTCGGCGGCTGTCAGGCGGATGTAATCAAGGACCTTTTCGGTACAGGCCTGTTTGTCAAACATGACAGGAGCCGCCTGGATGACAGCAATACGGCATTGGTCTTTTATGTTCAGCATAATATCCTCTCCTATGTCCCGGCGCAGAGATTCTGCCCGGTTTCTGTGGCTGACTGTTATTATACTGGCTCCTTAAAATATCCACAATCAGATTTTGAGTTTGGGGAACTTTCATTTTATTCTATGACAGCGTTCATTTCTAATCATGGAGAAAAACCAAAAAGACAGTTGCTCCCGCGCATGATGTGCGTTATGATGAAATCAAGTGAAATGCGGCAAGGAGGCTGCCGGATCCCGTCAATGCGGGATTCCGGCAGCCTCTCCGTTTTTCCGGTTTATCGATTCAGGAAAGTGTATTTAACGGGAGGGTGCAAAGTGCGCAAAGAACATGATTTTCTGGGTGAAATGGAAATTCCGGACGAAGTCTATTACGGAGTCCAGACCCTGAGAGCGGTACAGAATTTTCACATTACCGGCGAACGTGTGGATCCTGATTTTATTGTATCAATGGCCATGGTTAAAAAAGCAGCGGCACGGGCTAATATGAAGACGGGACGGCTTCCGGTCCGAATTGGGCGGGCGCTGGTACAGGCGGCTGACGAAATTATAAACGGACAGTGGGCGGATCAGTTCCCGTCAGATCCCATCCAGGGAGGAGCAGGTACTTCAGTCAATATGAATATGAATGAAGTGCTGTGCAACCGGGCCCTGGAGATTCTGGGAGAACAAAAGGGCCGGTATGACCTGATCTCTCCTAATAATCATGCCAATATGTCACAGTCTACAAATGATACATTTCCCACGAGCATGAAGGTCTGCGTGATCAGAAAAAGCAGCAGGCTGACCGGCGCTTTGGAGCAGATGGCACAGGAATTGGACAGAAAAGCGGAAGAATTTAAAAATGTGGTCAAAATGGGGCGGACCCATCTGCAGGATGCCGTGCCTATCACACTGGGAGAAGAAATGGCTTCTTATGCGTCGGCTGTGCGGAGAGGCAAGCGGAGAATCGAACAGTCTCTGGCAGAAGCACACAAAATCAACATGGGAGGGACAGCTGTCGGCACCGGACTGAATGCGGAGCCCCAGTATATCCGGGAAGTCGCCGCCGAACTTTCACAAGTTACGGGCAGCGGCTTTTTTACGGCAGCCAATCTGGTGGATGCGACAAATAATACAGATATTTTTGCTGATGTGTCGGCAGCATTAAAAGTGACGGCCCTGGTTTTGATTAAAATGGCGAATGATTTCCGGCTCATGGCATCAGGGCCCCGGTGCGGACTCAATGAGGTTAAACTTCCGGCCCGCCAGCCGGGTTCATCAATTATGCCTGGCAAAGTCAACCCGGTTATTGCAGAGGTTCTGGATCAGGCCTGCTATCAGGTAATCGGCAATGATCTGGTCATCAATATGGGAGTTGAAAACGGACAGTTTGAGCTGAATGTGATGGAGCCGGTCATTGCTTTTAATCTGTTTCATTCCATGGAATATATGACACGGGGAGTGAATACCTTTACGGCACTGCTTCTGAAGGATCTGCAGGCCAATGAAAAACAATGTAATTACTGGGTAGAGCACAGTGTGGGGATTATTACGGCCCTTCTTCCTCATGTGGGATATGAGCAGGCGGCCATGACTGCCAAAGAAGCCTATCTTACAGGAAGGCCGGTCAGAGAAATTATTCTGGAAAAGAAGCTGCTCAGTCCTGACCAGATCGGAGTGATTCTTGAACCCTCGGAAATGACACATCCCGGCATTGCAGGGAAAAAGGCTATGGCAGGGTGCCGGTGGTAACAAGTGAATATTCTGAAATTCCGCATAATAAAAAGGCCGGATTTATTGACAGTGTACGGTAAAAGCTTATACTGAAATAAGAAAACGTAACTGATGTGAAACAGGAGAGGAGACAGTTTCATGAAAATCAGGGAATTTGCGGCAGCGGCTGCCGTTATGCTGGTGCTGACAGGAGCCGGTGCGGTTCAGGCAGAAGGACAGCCGGCAGAACAGAAACCCATTCTGGTTATGGGGATTAAACCCCAGCCTACGCCGGAAGAAACAGAGGCTATGAAATGGGCCGACGTATTCACCAATGATACGGCCCGTTATTTGCTGAATATGAAGTCATTTCAGACACAAAAGGATTCAGATGAGGTTACACTCCTGGCAAGGGCGGTCTACAAAGACCCCGCGCTGTTGAAGAAGCTGAACGGCCTGTACAGCAGCCGGCTGAAAGAAGATGATCAGGTGGGATACAGTGATATGACAATGACGTTCCGGCTGAAAAACGATCAATATGCAGTATCAGAGATGAAAGTATACAGCCGCAAGGGAGAACTGCTGCAGGATATTAAAAAAAATCCGATATTTTCCCCGGTCCCGGCCAATACCTTTGCAGAGACGATGTACCGGGCGGCCCGGCAGTATAAAGAAATATATCCGGAGGGGGAATCTCAGGACCATTCATGACTTCGTCATTTGAAAAATAGATATGAAGGGAGACAGTCTTTATGGATATGCAGCGGGTCATCCAGGCTTTTGAGAGAAACCGGTATGACGTGAGGGTTTTCCATACCGGTGAAGAAGCAGCGGACTATCTGGATATGGTCATTGACGGAAAGACTGTGGGATTCGGGGACTCTGAAACTCTGATCAGTCTTGGCCTTTACAGCCGACTCCGCACCCATAACCGTGTTTTTGATCCGAAACATCCGGAAGAAGGAAAGAATTTTACGGAAACAGCCAGGGAATGTATGCTGACTGATGTTTTTCTGACATCGGTCAACGGAGCTTCGGAAACGGGCATCATGGTCAATATGGACGGCATGGGGAACCGGGCGGGTGCTTCCCTTTTCGGACATAAAAAAGTCTTTTTCGTTTTTGGTGTAAATAAACTCAGACCTACCCTGGAGGAAGCCATCAGACGGATCAAAAATGAAGCGGCTCCTAAAAATGCACTGCGTCACGGTTATACAGATACCGGGTGTGTCAGGTCAGACAGACGGTGTCATGACTGCTCCAGCCCCAACCGGATATGCAATGCCATGGTGATTTATTATAAAAAAATGAAGCGTACTGAAGCAGAAGTGATCATCATAGAAGAAAATTTGGGATTATAAAAATTGACGGGTCTATATTTGACATCATTTTTTGTATCCTTTACAATTATGTTAGACGGAGGTATTTTTCCGATACCGGATAAGTCATCAGCATCCAGCTGATGGCTTATTTTTTTACCTCATACAGGTATTTCGACGGGAGGACGGAATAATGAAAAAAACGGAGGGACGTACTATGGCGCTTTCCAATCCTCAGCCTTTTTTAGGCTATTGGGGACTGGTTGTATTCATTGCATTTCTGGGTATGTTTATCCCCTTGTCAATTGATATGTATCTGCCGGCTATGCCTTCAATGGCACTTTATTTTCAAACCAGTGTCAGTATGATCAATATGACGCTTATTGTATTTTATTTCTTTTTTTGCAGTGGGGATTCTTTGGTTTGGTCCGCTCAGTGACCGGTATGGACGGAAGCCGGTAATGATAGTCTGCCTGCTATTATATACGGCAGGCAGTGCGGCAGGGGCACTTTCCGCTTCGATTGAACAGTTAATCGGGTTTCGTGGGATGCAGGCATTAGGCACTGGAGGTGTGCTGGCGGTTTCAACGGCATTGATTAAAGACTGCTTTCAGGGCCGGATGCGTATGAAAATTCTGGCAATTGTGCAGTCTATGGGAGTCATTGCGCCTATGGCGGCTCCTGTGGCAGGCGCGCTAATTCTTCGGACTGCAGGATGGAGAGATACTTTCTGGGTTCTTGCGGGTATAGGGACAGCTGCATTAACAGCAGGGGCCTTGCTTCAGGAAAGCAGACCGAAAGAGGAGAACTGTGGAGGCGGACCAGTCCATGCTTTCCGGGCACTTCTCAATGCGGCAGAGGACAGGGGATTTATGCTGTTCCTTTTTACAGCGGCCATGCTGGCAGCGCCTTACATGGTTTATGTGACAGTGTCCTCTTATATTTATCAGAATCAGTTTGGGCTGAGTGCTGAGACATACAGTTATTTTTTTGCAGCTAATTCAGCGGCCGCTATAGCAGGCCCTGCAGTTTATGTATATGCGGCGGGGCGTATGAAAGCTTCTGAATTTGTCTGGGCCTGCCTGGGCATATCGCTGCTGAGCAGTATCCTGCTGCTGGAGATGGGCGGTCTTTCACCATGGATGTTCCTCTTCTGTTTTCTGCCGTTTACGCTGACGGAAGGCGCAGTACGGCCGTTCAGTACGCATTTTCTGCTGAACCAGAAAAAAGAAGGAAGCGGAGCAGCCTCATCATTGATTAATGCAGTTCATACAGCGGCAGGGTGTGCAGGAATGGCGGCGGGAACTATCCCCTGGACGGATCTTATTTATGGATTGGGACTGATTATGGCAGGAGCATCTTTTGCAGCATTAGCAGGATGGATCGTCTTTCTCTGCGGTTCTTTTTCAGTCAGGGGGGTGAAATAATAAAAATCCCGGACATACACAGTGATGAGTGTATGTCCGGGCAGGAATAATCAGTTAAGGGGTTTTTGTAAAATAACATAAGAGCCGATGACTGCAACTGCGGTCCAGGGACCGGGAGAATTGAGGAAGATCTGGTTTTCTTTTTTCCGTTCGACGATGACCTGTCTCTTTTACACCTCTCCGAGCCCNNGCGGTCCAGGGACCGGGAGAATTGAGGAAGAACTGGTTTTCTTTTTTCTGTTCGACGATGACAAGGGCGCCGGGGGACGCATCAAATTTTTTTATGTCCATGAAAGGCATGACATTTTTGGCATTCCAGCTCAGTCCGTCCGGCTCCATTTCTGAAATCTGGCTGCTGTCAGCCAAACGGTAAATATTGTCTCCGCTGTAGAATACGGCAGAAGTGCGGTATTGTCCGTATATACCTACAGGTGCGGAAGAGACGGGCAGATTTTTTAATGCCAGACCGACAGCGCGCCCGGAATTTTTCTCCATGGCAGGCACAGCGGCGGCAAAGGTCAAAATAATATAAAGGAGGAACATAAAACCTGCCAGATATTTTAAATTCCAATGGCGCTGTGTAATCAGACGGGCGGTCAGAAGGGACAGGGGAAACAGCATGGGAAAGGTGTAGGT
>DIDD01000114.1 GCA_002417965.1 Veillonellaceae bacterium UBA5809 | reverse complement strand
GTATGTCCCCAATGCGGAAAGAAGGATATTTCCTATGCCGGAGCCGGAACGCAGAAGGCGGAGGAGCAGCTGGAGGAATGGCTTCCGGGTATTTCATACCGGAGACTCGATCTGGACAGTGTTTCCCGGAAAAACAGCGGAGAAAAAATTCTGTCTGATTTCAGAGAGGGCCGTTTTCAGATTCTGCTGGGAACGCAGATGGTGGCCAAGGGACATAATATTCCCGGTGTTCAGTCCGTGGGAATTCTGTCTGTGGACAATCTGCTCGGGATGCCTACCTATCTGGCGGCTGAACAGGTTTTTACACTCATCACGCAGTGCGCCGGACGGGCCGGGCGGTACGGAAAGCAGGGGGAAGTCATCCTGCAGACTTTCAATCCGGAGCATTATGCCGTGGAAACGGCAAGGCATCAGGATTATGAGGCTTTTTACAGCCGGGAAATTCAGTTCCGCCGGGAGCTTTTTTATCCGCCTTTTTCACGGATGATGAAAATTTCGTGCTTCGGGACAGAGTATCAGGCTGTTTCGGATCATGCGGAAAAGCTGTACCGCTGGCTCCGCATCGCTGCAGAGCATCAGAAGGATTTCCGCATGACGCCGCCTTATGATGAACCTATAAGGAAAGTCAGAGACCGTTATTATGTATCGATTCTGATCAAGGCCGGTTCGCTGACCGGTTTAAAATCGGCTATGAGGGAATCCCCGCTGTTCCATGAAAATGGTATAATAATAGATGTAGATCCTATATAAAATCAGCCGGTCCGGTCCGGAGGGGCATGGGACCGCTGTGATACAAAATTTACCAGAAAGCGGGGGATTGTATTGAGTAAGATTATCACCGCAGGGAATCCGATCTTGAAAATGAAGGCGGAAGCGGTTACTGTATTTGACAAGAAGCTGAAGATTCTTCTTGAGGATATGAAAAAGACGTTATATGAGGCTGACGGGGTGGGACTGGCAGCTCCCCAGATTGCTGTTTCAAAGCGGATCTGCGTCATTGATGACGGGAATGGGTATGAGGAATATGTGAATCCTGTATGGACGGCGGAAGGAACAGAGACGGATATTGATACGGAGGGCTGCCTCAGCGTCCCCGAGCTGTACGGCGAGGTGGAAAGATACAAAAAAGTGGTGATCCGCTATCAGGACCGCCGCGGAAAGAGAAAAGAGAAAAGAGCCGAAGGCCTTCTGGCCCGCTGCATCCAGCATGAAGTGGATCATCTCGATGGGATTCTGTTTATTGAAAAAGCGCTGTCCCTTCATAAGGGTGTGGCATCTCATGAATAACCGCAGCATGAATAATCGAAGCAGGTACCGTATCATATTTATGGGTACTCCGGCATTTGCCGTGCCGTCATTGGAAATGATTGCACGGAAGGGCCACCAGCTTCTGGCCCTCTTTACACAGCCGGACCGGATCAACAGAAGAGGAAAGGGGATTTCTTTTTCTCCGGTCAAAGCTTACGGACTTCAGAATCATATTCCTGTTTTTCAGCCTGAATCCCTGAATGACAAGAAAGCGCAGGCGGTTATACGGGGGATGAATCCGGATCTGATCGTGGTCATTGCCTACGGACGTATTCTTCCGAAAGCCGTACTGGATATGCCGGCTTTCGGATGCATCAATGTCCATGCATCGCTGCTTCCTGAATACCGGGGCGCCGCTCCTATCCAGCGGGTGATTATGAACAGTGAGCCCATGACGGGCGTCACGGTGATGAAAATGGCCGAAGGCATGGATACGGGAGATATGATTCTTCAGAAGAGTTTTGTGATTCCGCCGGATATGACGGCGGGCGCTCTTTTTGATTCACTCAGCCGCGTGAGTGCATCCGCCCTGTCAGAAGTGCTGGATAAACTGCCCGAACGTCTGGGCAGGGCCATTCCCCAAAAAGAAGAGGAAGCCACTTATGCAGAAAAAATAACCAAGGATATGAGCCGGATTCAGTGGAACCAGTCGGCAGACAGGCTGGATGCGCTGATCCGGGGACTGACTCCGGATCCGGGCGCTTATACGGTGTTCCGGGGAAAACGGCTGAAAATCCACGAAGAATGTCCGTCTTTCTGGAATTCAGCAGAGAAACCGGGAACCATCATTTCTCTGGATGAGGGACGTCTCCGCGTACAGACCGGCCGGGGAGTCATCGATTTAATTACAGTGCAGCCGGAAAACAAGAAAGCCATGACAGCGGCTGATTTTATTCACGGATATCAGGTTCATCTTTATGACACTTTTGAAAACTGACAGCGGAAGGCAGGATGCCCGTACAACAGCTTATCTGGCGCTCTCCGAAATTTTCGGAAAGGCGGCCTATGCCAATCTGACTGTTCATAAATATATAAGACGGGGAAAGCTGGGCGAAGCGGACCGCCGGCTGTTTACAGAACTGACTTACGGAACTGTGCGGCGGTGGAATTATCTGCTCTGGATCATGGAACAGCTCAGCGGACGGAAGGCAGAAAAAATTGACTGTCCCGTAAGAATTCTTTTAGGAATAGGCCTGTACCAGATGATTTTCCTGGACCGCATTCCCGAATCGGCCGCCGTGAATGAAACGGTGAAGCTGACAAAGAAATTTTCCAACGGAGGGGCCGCTAAATTTGCCAATGCGGTGCTCCGCAGCTATCAGAGGAAAAAAGGTTCCCTGTCCATTCCGGGACGGGACAGAAATACAGTTCAATTTCTGTCTCTCACATATAATCAGCCTGAGTGGCTGATCCGGCGGTGGATCCGTCAGTTTGGGGAAAAGACAACAGAGCAGTGCTGCCTGGCTTTTGACCGTATTCCCGGCCTGGATGTGCGCTGCAATACGCAGAAAATTTCCCGGGCGGAGCTGACGGCGCTTCTGCGCTCCTCCGGAGCGGAGGCTGAGCCGCTGTCCTTTGTTCCGGAAGGAATCAGGATTCATAAAAACCCTGATTCTCTGGAAAAGGCTTCATGGCTCAGGGACGGACTGGCGTATATTCAAAACGGGGCTTCCATGATTCCCGCCCATGTGCTCGATCCGGCGGCGGGAGAAAAAATTCTGGATATGTGTGCGGCGCCCGGCAGCAAAACAACCCATATCGCACAGCTCATGAAGGACAGGGGTCATATTGATGCCTGGGATATATATCCCCATAAAATAGAGCTCATCCGCAGGAATGCCTCCCGTATGGGACTGAATTCCATTACTGCGGAATGCCGGGATGCTTCTCTTTCGGACAGCGGGAAAAAGGAACAGTATGACAGGGTGCTTTTGGATGCACCCTGCTCGGGTCTGGGCGTCATCGGACGCAAGCCTGAGATGAGATGGACACGGCATGAAGAGGATATGGCGCGTTTCCCTGCGCTGCAGGCTGTTCTGCTTGACAGGGCCGCGGAGTTTTTAAAAGCAGGGGGGATTCTGGTATACAGCACATGTACGCTGAATCCAGAGGAAAATGAGAATATGGTGCATTGTTTTCTTGAAGGGCATCCTGATTTTATTCTTTCTCCCTGGCAGCGTCCGCCCCTCCCGTCTTCTTTGTCGGGTATGCTTACACTGTGGCCTGCAGAGCGGGAAACAGACGGATTTTTTGTTGCACGAATGGAGAAAATTCGGTCATGAAAAAAAGTATATGGGAGTATTCTCCTGATGAGCTCCGCCTCCTGATGGAGGAAGCGGGAGCCCCGCGGTACAGGAGCCGGCAGTTAATGCATTATCTGTATCAGCAGAAAGAAACATCTTTTGCCAATATGCTGCTGCTCCCGCGGGAACTGCGCGAGTTTCTTCATCTCCGTACGGAACTGAAGATTCCCGAGGTGGTGAAAAAACAGACTTCTTCTGACAAAAAAACCACGAAGATTCTTCTCCGCATGGAAGACGGAGCTCTGGTCGAGACTGTGTGCATGCATCATATTTATGGAAATTCCGTATGTGTTTCCACACAGGTGGGATGTGCCATGGGATGTATTTTCTGTGCATCGACGCTGAAGGGAAAAGAAAGAAATCTGACAGCCGGAGAAATGATGTCCCAGGTGTATGCTTTTCTCAGGAACGGGGTCAGGAGAATTCACTCCATTGTGCTCATGGGGGCCGGGGAGCCCCTTGACAATTATGAGGAGTCGCTCCGTTTTATCAGACAGTGCCATGAACCGGACGTGCTGGATATGAGTTACCGCAACATCACATTGTCTACGGTCGGCATAATACCGGGCATACGGCGCCTGGCGGAGGAGAAGCTGCCGATTACCC
>DIDD01000122.1 GCA_002417965.1 Veillonellaceae bacterium UBA5809 | reverse complement strand
GCCAAGGCGCTTGTGCAGGAAGACCTGGACGGATTGAAGGAGTGGATGGATACTCATGATTTCGGGCCGGTTTTATGCCATGCCGCTTATACGATGAACGGAGCGGCCTCCCGTCCGGATATCCGGGAATTTGCCGGCCGGACTATGGAAGATGACCTGGCACGGGTTTCCAAAATTCCCCGCTGTCTATATAATTTCCATCCGGGATCCCATGTAGGCCAGGGCAGTGAGGAAGGGATCCGTCTGATTGCCGGTATGGTGAACCGCGTTCTGGACCGGCAGCCTTTTTCCGGATTTGTATTAATGGAAACAATGGCCGGAAAGGGAACTGAAGTGGGGAGAAATTTTGAAGAACTGGCAGCGCTGATTGATGCCATTGAACAAAAAGATAAAATAGGGGTCTGTCTGGATACATGCCATGTCTATGATGCAGGTTACGATGTGGCGCGGGATCTGAACGGAGTTCTTCAACGGTTTGATGACTGCATCGGGCTGGACCGGCTCAGGGCAGTCCATCTGAATGATGATAAAAATGTTATGGGCAGCCATAAGGACCGCCATGAAAAAATCGGAGAGGGAACACTGGGCATTGAGTTTTTTGAGCAGGTCATCAATCATCCCCGGTTAAGAAAACTTCCGTTTTTTCTTGAAACACCTAATGATCTGGCCGGATATGCGGGAGAAATTGCCC
Organism: Veillonellaceae bacterium UBA5809; assembly: GCA_002417965.1. Taxonomy (GTDB): domain Bacteria; phylum Bacillota; class Negativicutes; order Veillonellales; family Dialisteraceae; genus UBA5809. Next base: position 2,318 of record DIDD01000122.1, on the reverse strand, counting down.
GGCTGCGTGCTTTATACAGGGAGGACTCAATATGAAACTGATCCATACGGCGGATTGGCATCTTGGAAAACTGTTCTATGGGCGTACACTGACTGATGAACAGGAATGGATTTTGAAAAATCAGTTTCTTCCGATGATCGATGAGGAACGGCCGGATGCGGTGATTCTGGCAGGTGATGTTTATGACCGTTCTGTTCCTCCCGCTGAAGCTGTTGCTCTTTTTGACGATATGGTTGCTGAAATTGTGCAGCGGAGAAAGATTCCTTTCCTGGTGATCAGCGGCAATCATGACAGTGCAGAGCGTCTGTCCTTTGCCAGCGGTCTGCTCCGGGGGGAGGGACTCTATATGTGCGGGGAACTGATGAAAACGGCAGATCCTGTGTTTTTGGAGGATCAGTGGGGAACAGTTGCTTTTGTTCCACTGCCCTTTGCAGAACCGGCAGAAGTAAGAATGGCGCTGCAGGATGATACCATTCATGATTATGAAGCAGCGGAAAGGGCGCTTTCCGCTGCACTTCTTGCCAGAGTTCCGCAGAACTGCCGGCGTGTGGCAGTAGCCCACGCTTTTTTGTCAGGAGGAGCGCCCAGTGATTCTGAAAGACCTCTTTCCATAGGCGGATCAGATCAAATTCCGGCAGATATTTTTCAGCCCTATCACTATACGGCGCTGGGGCATCTTCATGGGCCGCAAAAAGCGGGAGCGGACAATATCCGCTACAGCGGGAGCCTTTTGAAGTATTCCTTTGGAGAAGCCCGTCAGAAGAAGGGCGTTCTTGCAGTTGATCTGGATGGACAGGGAAGGACAGGCATCCGTTTTGTACCGCTTGTGCCGAGACGGGATGTGCGGATTATCCAGGGCAGATTCGCGGATATTATGGCGGCTCCGGATCAGGGATCTGATGATTTCCTTCTGATCCGGCTGGAAGATGAGGAGCCGGTGATTGACGGTATGGCCCGCCTTAGAATGAAATATCCGTCAGTCATGGCACTTGAGGCATTGGGGAGAAACAATGCGGACGCAGGGACCAGGGAAAATATCCCGGGGAAGGTGACAGAACAGGATCTGTTCCGCACTTTTTCACAGGAGTTCAGGAAGCAGGATCTGTCGGAGAAGGAAGAAATTTATATGAACCGTTTGTGGGAAGATATCCTGAAGGAGGACAATCTATGAGACCGATCCGTTTGGTGATGAGCGCTTTCGGACCCTATGCCGACCAGCAGAATCTTGACTTTTCCGACCTTCAGGGACGGAAGTTTTTTCTCATATGCGGGCCTACGGGAGCTGGGAAAACGACGGTTCTTGATGCTATATGCTATGCTCTCTATGGGAGTACCAGCGGGGATCTGCGTTCTGGAGATGATATGAGAAGTGATTATGCAGAGCCCGATCAGATGACCCATGTGGAATTTGATTTTTCCATTGGAGACCGGTATTACCGTGTGTGCCGGTCCCCCGCGCAGGAAGTGCCGAAAAAACGGGGAGAAGGCATGCGGCTGGAACCGTCTTCGGCAGCGCTGTATGAACTGACTCCGGAAGGCACCGAAAAAAATTTGATAGCGGCCAAGCATGTGACGGAAGAGGTGGAGAAGCTTCTGGGGTTCAGAGCCGATCAGTTCCGTCAGGTAGTTCTCCTTCCGCAGGGAGATTTCCGCCGCCTTCTGCTGGCATCTTCCGATGAACGGCAGCATATCATGCAGCAGCTTTTTCACACGGAAATATATCTGCGCCTGGAGAAAGAATTAGGGGACCGTTACCGCAGTCTGGAGAAGGAATACCATGATATTTCAAACCGCATAGCGATCCAGCTGGGGGAGTTCGGGGCAGAACGGGAAGACGAACTGAAGGCAAAGGCCGGGGCAGCGGAACAGGAAGAGCGGCAGGCCGAGGAGGCCCGCCGCCGGGCAGAGAAAGCGCTGAATGATTATCGGGCTGTATATCAGAAAGCCCATGATCTGTGGCAGCATGCACAGCGCCTTCTGAAGGCGGAACAGGATATGGGAAAACTGGAAGCGCTAAAAAATGCGATGAATCAAAAACGGAAAGAAGAGGAACTGATACGGCGGGCGGACAGTTTGTCAGAAGCCTGGAAGTATACAGAAAAAATATTCGATCAGGGGACGGCGGCTAAAAAAAAGCTGGATGAATCCCAGGCGCGGCTGATAAAATTACGTAAATATCAGGCCGATGTTGACGGCGCATGGGGAAAAATATTATTGGATGAGCCGGCATGGCAGAAGAAAATGGCAGAGAAAGTCAGACTGGATCAATTGAAAGCTTCATTTGCACAATACGGAGATGCTGTTCAAAAGGAAAGGGT
>DIDD01000130.1 GCA_002417965.1 Veillonellaceae bacterium UBA5809 | reverse complement strand
CAATAATCTGTGTTGTAACTGTACAGGCTACCTGAAATGATTTCGGTGTATCGATCTTTTTCCCGTTAATCACCGTACCGTTGGTCAGCATATCTTTCAGATTAATCAGGCAGCAGTTGAACATGGGCTGAATGATATAATCCATATCATGAAAATGAATGGCACCGCTGTCATGCGCTTGTACAATATCAAGAGGAATCAGTTTCCGCCGTGCAATATCCTTGGATACCTCGCCTGAAATAAGATCACGCTGTGTGGAAACAACTTTGGAATTCTTATTGGAGTTTTCGTCCATGACATCCTTGTTGGTCAGTTGAATCAGTCCGAGAATATTATCATCCGTCGTATTAATATGCCGCTTAAAAGACTGCATGGCCTTGTAATTCTCATAAGCACGGGCTGTAGCCGGATTATGATTTTCCAGCAGTTTATAATATACCTGATCCTCAATAGAATAAATAGTCATGGAATGGCGGAGCGTCCGGGCATAATCTTCAATTTGAGAAGAAATTTTTTCCGCTACTCCATCCTCAAAAACTCCGCTGGAGCTGTTCATGGCCTTCACAATCGCCATTGTAATTTTTTCCCTGCAGAACGGCACCTTGCTTCCGTCCCTCTTGATCACCTGCAGCATACATCTCTCCCCGCTTTCTCTGACTCTTCCGGGAACTCCCGGACCGTCCGCATATCTGTTCCTCATTATATACCTTGCCGTTACGGAAATCCACTACATGTTGTATGCATTTTATATTTCCGCCTCATATATAGTATCCATAATGAAAATTTCATGAGATATCAAAAAGCACATTTCCCCATATCAAAGGGTTCCCCCCTCCCGATCCACACAGTCTTCCCCCCTTGGATACATCCATTTATTTTATAATTTTCTTCCTGCCGGCCTCCCCGCTGCGGGAAGCAGAAAAAAGCCTGATGCATTATAATAAGAAAGAAGAAGTGTACATGCCTGTCATAAAATTATTAAAAGAAAGGATGACTATGGGACTTCATTTTATTTTGGGCCGTGCCGGGTCCGGAAAAACAACCCGATGCTGTAGGGATATTGTCCAGTTCCGCCAGAATCACCCAGATCAGACCCTATTTTTTATTGTGCCTGACCAGAGTACCTATACGGCGGAAAGAACACTGGCAGAAACATTTCCCGGCAGAGGATTTGCTGATATTTTTGTAGTTGGCTTCTCCCGTCTTGCATACCGTATATTCCGTGAACTTCATACAGACCTCGGAGATGCTCTTTCCCCTCTTGGCCAGCAGTTAATTCTGCGCCGCCTTCTGTCCTCTGGAGCCGATTCATTCCAAGTTCTTGCAACAGCAGCACGGCAGACTCATTTCTCCGCCTCTGCCGCTGCTTTTTTCCATGAAATGGAATCCTATGATATTTCAGAAAAAAAGCTCAGCGAAGCGGCCCTCAGCGAAAATGATACGGCTCTGGGAGCCAAACTTCATGACCTGTCACTGCTGTACAGCGCCTACAGAAACTATCTGAAAGCTCATTTTGCCTATCAGGGCAGCCTTTATGAAGTACTGACACGGGAAATTCCCCATTCCCAAAAAATCCGCCAATCCTGTATCTGGGTAGACGGATTCAACGGCATGACCCCGCAGGAACTGACGCTTCTCTCCGCCCTGATACAGACTGCCCGGGATGTTACAGTCACACTGCCCATGGGGCGTCCTGAAGAAGCTGCCCTGAGCGGCTCTCTTTTTGAGCGTCCCTACCATATGTGGGAAGAACTGACACACCGCTTCGGCAGCTCCTCTGCGGAAATACTGGATCATTCCTACAGATTTCTCCAGCCTGTTCTGAAGTCTCTGGAAAAAGACTACTTCGCTCTCCCGGCCCGTCCCTGCACCGTCCCGCCGGACGGACTGACGCTGCAGCCCGCTTCCGACCGCACCGCTGAAGCTGATGCAGCCGCCCGCCAGATTCTGGCTTTCGTGCGGGATAATGGATTCCGCTGGCGTGATATTCTGGTCCTCCTCAGAAAACCTGACAACTACGCCGATCTATTGGAACGCACCTTTAAACGATATGAAATTCCCTGCTTTATTGACAGCCGCCGTTCCATGTGGAATCACCCTCTGGTTGTGCTCCTTGACAGCCTGATCCGTTTCCTGGCAGCGGGCCCCCGGGGATGGTCGAGACACACCCTCTTCCGTCTCTTAAAAACAGGACTTCTGCCGGAATTCACAGACGATGAAATTGACCGCCTCGAAAATTACGTTCTCCGATTCCATATCCGTCATTACCAGTGGAACATACCCTGGCATTTTCATATTCCTTCCGACCTTGATGCCGACACCAACGAGCCCACCCCCGAAGAAACACGGGAAAACCAGTTCATGGAAGAGCTGCGCCTCCGTCTGACAAACCTGCTGGATCCCCTGATGAAATCCTGGGAAGCCGCCCGGACAGGCCGGGAAAAATGCACCGTCCTCTATGAATGGATGACCGAGAGAAAAATCCCGGACCGTCTGGCTGAATGGGAAAAAGAAGAATCCCGCCCCGCCGACAGGGGTACACAGTCACAGGTATGGAAAAAAGTACTGGCTCTGCTCGATGAACTGGTCCATGTATCAGGAGACGATACGCTGTCACCAGAGGACTTTCTGTCCATGGCGGAAGACGGTCTCTCTTCGCTGACCTTCTCTCTCATCCCCCCCACACTGGACCACGTGACCGTGACTTCTATTGACCGGGGATATGCCCTGGAAGGCAGAGCCGTTTTCATTCTGGGTGCCAATGAAGGTGAATTCCCTTTCCGAATTGAAGAACAGGGCCTCCTCACAGACCAGGAGAGAGAACATTTGAACCGGAAAAACTTTCTTCTCGGTCCTGATTTGCTGTTCCGCACCTATCAGGAACAGTTTTACATCTACCTGGCCCTGACCCGGGCCAGGGAATACCTTACCGTTTCCTATGCAGAAACAGACACGGACGGATCGGATCTGGAACCTTCCTTTATTCTCGCACGCCTGCAGTCTCTCCATTACGGATACACGGCTGTCAGAGCTTCCGCCCCGGGTCCTGACACAGAGGATCCCAGCTTCATTGCCCGTCCATCCCAGGCGCTGGCTCTCCTGCCGGCCATGCTGCGCCGGCCTCCCGTCAGCTCCCTCTGGCAGTCCCTCTTCCTATGGGCTGAAAATCAGCCGGAATGGAAAGAAAAAATCCGGCGGATACTCGGAAGCCTGACTTGGGAAAACAGGGCTGACCGACTGCCCCCGGACATTGCGCGGGCTCTGTTCATGCCTTCCGGAAAATTCCGTGGATCCGTGACACAGCTGGAGCAATACCGGTCCTGCCCTTACAGTTATTTTCTGAAATACGGCATGCACCTGCAGGAAAGAAATGACGGACGCATGAACAGCGCAGACTATGGCAGCTACCTTCACGCTGGTCTGCACCTCTTTGGAGAACTGTTTCAGAAACAAAAAAAACAGTGGCGCGACGCTTCTGAAGAGGACATCAGCCGTCTGTCCGGATCCATCAGTGAAACCCTGGCGCCAAAGGTCAAAAACGGAGCTCTTCTTTCCGACGCAGCCGGCCGGTACATCCGCCATTCCCTGGACCGGACATTCCGGTCAGCCCTGGAACGTATCTGCACATGGAGCCGTCAAAGCGGATTTCAAACAGAAGCACTGGAGAAATCCTTCGCCGTTGATCTCCCCGGAGGCGACGGGAACTGCTTCACCCTCGTAGGAAAAATAGACCGCATTGACCGTCAGGGAAATGCCCTGGCCATTTACGACTATAAGACCGGACGGCCCACACTCTCCCTCAATGAAATCTGCAGCGGCCAGCGGCTGCAGCTGGTCACATACCTCATTGCCCTTCTGGCCATGGAAGAAAAGAGAGAAGGCCGATCCGTTTCCATACCAGCGGCGCTCCTGTACCTCTACATCAGTGATGAAGCCCACAGACTGCCCGCTCCTCTGGCCCCGGGAGAAATTCCTCCCAAAGACCAGCCATCGTCAGGATACTTTCTGAGAGATACCGCGCTTTTGAACAAACTGGATAGTGAAGCCGGAACAGAGAACTCCTTTATCCATATCCGTTTTGGAAAAGATGGCGCCCCCATGAACTCATCCCCCGTTCTCTCTCCGGAGGAAATGAAAGCCCTGCTCTGCGCCGTATCGGATCTGCTTGGACGTCTATACCGGTCCGCCGCATCCGGACGCATTCCCATTACGCCCATTCTCTATAAAAAAGCAGCCCCCTGCAGATACTGCCCCTACCGCAGCATCTGCCGATTTGATACCCGTCTGCCGGAAAATACATATGAAATCATCCCCGCCCGGAAAGACAGCGATATCAAAGCAGATCTGGCGGCCTGCGCGCAAAAGCAGCAGAAAGGAGATAATATCCATGACTGAATGGACCCCTGAACAAACATTAGCTATCACAAAAAAAGGCTGCAATCTGCTTTTATCCGCTGCAGCAGGCAGCGGAAAAACAGCTGTTCTGGTAGAACGGATCATACGTTTGATGACAGATCCTGATCATCCTGTCAGCATCAGCCGGCTTCTCGTCATGACTTTTACCCGGTCTGCCGCCTCTGAAATGAGGAGCCGTATTGGAACCGCCCTGTCCAAAGAGCTGGAAAAGAATCCCTCGCCCTTCCTGGAAAAACAGCTGGCCCTTTTGAGCAGCGCCCAGATCTGTACTATGCATGCCTTCTGCCAGTCAGTCATCCGTCAGTACTTCTACCGCATTGATCTGGATCCGAAATTCCGTATTGCCGAAGAAAATGAGCTCTACCTCATGCAGCAGGATGTACTCACAGATGTCCTGGGCCGCTGGTATGAACGAAATAATCCTGAATTCATGACCTGTCTGGATCTCTTCTCCTCACGTCATGAAGACGTCCCTCTCAGGGATGCCATTCTGAAACTCTGTACATTCGCTCTTTCTATGCCCTTTCCGTATGACTGGCTCGCACATCTGCCTGCTGCCTACGACATTCCGGAGAATGCTCCTATTGACAGTCTTCCATGGATAGGATCCCTTTTGAAAGAATTTAAAAACCGTGCTCTGTCATGGACCGACCGGTATCGGCGCATGTTCCGGTTGATCGCGGAAGAACCGGGCACCATCCCCTACACCGACACCTTATCAGAAGAGTATTCCTTCATGACTCTTCTGTCAGGCTGCAGCAGCTGGACAGACTGGCAGAAAGCCGCGGTCTCCTTCCAATTTGGAAAACTCCCGCGGGCTGACAAAAAATCGGCTTCTTCCCCCGGGCATCTGGACAACAGCAAAACACAGATTCAAACTCTCCGCAAAGAAGTCAAGACCCAGTTCCAGCAACTGCTCTCCGACTTCTTTCGGACCGACCCATCCCGTTGGCTCAGCGATATGCGGCGCACCCGGCCAGTCATGGCCATCCTGTCATCTGTATCGGCCGACTTCCTCAAATCATGGACACAAGCAAAAAAAGAAGCCGCTGTCATGGACTTCAGTGATATGGAACACATGGCTTTGTCCGTTCTCATGGACACTGCCTCGTCCCCGGAACACATCATCCCATCCTCCGCTGCGCTGGAACTTCGGCAGCGTTATGAAGAGGTCCTCATTGACGAATACCAGGATACAAACGGTGTTCAGGAACTGATTGCATCCCTTGTGTCAAAAGAAAACAACTGCTTCATGGTAGGCGATATCAAACAGAGCATCTACCGATTCCGTCTGGCAGATCCCACTATTTTCCTCAGAAAATATGAAAGCTACAGAGATCCGTCAGCCGCCGGAGGATACCGCATCGATCTGAGCCGAAATTTCCGAAGTGATGCTTCTATTCTGAATGCCGTCAACTTTATCTTCCGCCGGATCATGCAAAAAGAAGAAGCGGAATTGTCATATGGTGAAGAAGAAGCACTCCGTGCCGGACGGATTCTGAAAGACAAGGACAGCCGATGGATTGGAGGCCCTGTA